>DATFWC010000337.1:0-3144 GCA_035259885.1 Xanthobacteraceae bacterium | reverse complement strand
TGCACACGTTCCTGTTCGGCACGCGGCTGACCAACGTCACGCGTGCGCTCCGCCAGCACGACGTGGACGAGGCGCTGGCCGCCTGCTCGAGCGCGGTGGCCGACTGGTCGGGCGGCACCCGCATCGCCAGCTCGCTGCACGCCTTCAACAAGTTTTGGGGCCGACGCGTGCTCGGCGAGGGCGCCATCGTGCTGCTCATCTCCGACGGGCTCGAGCGCGACGGCGACGACACGCTCGCCTTCGAGATCGACCGGCTGCACCGCTCCTGCCGCCGCCTGATCTGGCTCAATCCGCTGCTGCGCTTCGACCGCTTCGAGGCCAAGGCGAAGGGCATCCGCACCATGCTGCCGCATGTCGACGAGTTCCGCGCCATCCACAATCTCGACTCGATGGCGGAGCTTGTCGGTGCGCTGTCGCAACGGTCTGGCCGCAGCGCCGACCCCAAGGCGTGGCTGAAACGGGTGGCCTGAGTGGCGCCATTTCGGCATTGCCGCACTCCCCCGGGCAGCCCATATTTCGGGTGATGTGCTGGAGGATTTGTCATGCTCGCACGCGACGACGACATTCTCAAAGCGGCGGAGGACTGGCGGCGGCAGGGACGCGGGGTGGCGCTCGCCACCGTGGTCGAGACCTGGGGCTCGGCGCCGCGGCCGGTCGGCTCGAACCTCGTCATCGACCAGGAGGGGAATTTTCTCGGCTCGGTGTCGGGCGGCTGCGTCGAGGGCGCGGTGGTCACCGAGGCCATCGACGTGATCGAGAGCGGCAAGCCGAAAATGCTGGAGTTCGGCGTCGCCGACGAGACGGCGTGGAAAGTCGGCCTGTCCTGCGGCGGCACCATCCGCGTGTTCGTGGAGAAGGTGGAATGAGTAGTGAGTGGTGAGTGGCGGCACTCGCTTCACTACTCGCTGTTCACTACTCACTACTCACCGAGGCTAGGGAGCTGTCGTGAAGCTCGAGGTCCTGAAAGCCCTCAACACCGAGCGCGCCGCGCGGCGCGCCGTGATCGTCGTCACCGACGTGGCGACCGGCACCGAGCGGCTGGTCAAGGCGACGGACGTCGAGCACGACCCGCTGAAAGATGTGCTCAAGGAGCGGCTGCGCACCGGCAAGAGCGGCATGGCGGAGACGCCGGAGGGCCGCGTCTTCCTCACGGTGCACGTGCCGCCGCCGCGCCTCGTCATCACCGGCGCCGTGCATATCAGCCAGGCGCTGGCGCCGATGGCGCGGCTGGTCGGCTACGACGTGACCATCGTCGATCCGCGCACCGCCTTTGCCAGCATCGAGCGCTTTCCCGACGTCAAAGTGATCCCGGAATGGCCCGACGTGGCGTTGCCGCCGCTCGGCATCGACCGCTACACCGCCTTCGTGGCGCTCACCCATGATCCTAAGATCGACGACCCGGCGCTGACCCATGCGCTCGAGCGCGACTGCTTCTATATCGGCGCGCTCGGCTCGACCAAGACGCATGCGCGGCGCGTCGAGCGGCTCAAGGGGCAGGGCATCGGCGAGGCCGCGCTCGCCCGCATCCATGCGCCGATCGGGTTGAAGATCGGCGCCGTGTCGCCGCCTGAGATCGCGGTCGCCATCATGGGCGAGATCACGGCGCGGCTGCGCCAGGCCGAGGCGAAATCATGAAGTTCGGCACGGTGCCCATCGCCGAGGCCGAAGGCGGCGTTGCAGTGCATTCGATCCGCCAGAATGGCTTCGTGCTCAAGAAGGGGACGTGCATCGGCCCGGCCGAGATCTCCGCCATGAAGGTCGCTGGCATCGCCGAGGTCACGGTGTCCCGCCTCGAGCCGGGCGACGTCTCGGAGGACGCCGCCGCCGCCGATATCGCTGCTGCCTTGGCCGGCGAAGGCGTGCGCGTCGACGATGCGTTCACCGGCCGGGTGAACCTGTTCGCGCAACATGCCGGCGTGCTGGTGGTCGCCAAGGAGGCAGTGGATCGTCTCAACCGCGTCGACGAGGCGATCACCTTCGCGACGCTTGGCGCCTATGCGCCGGTGGTCGAAGGCGAGATGATCGCGACCGTCAAGATCATTCCGTTCGCGGTTGCCACGGCGGCGCGCGACGCCGCGGTCGCGGTCGCACGGGAAGCGGCGCCGCTCGTCCGCGTCGCGCCCTATCGCGTGCGCAAGATCGCCGTCATCTCGACCTTGCTGCCCGGCCTCGCCGACAAGGTGGTGGCGAAGACCCTGAGGGTGACCGAGGAGCGGCTGGCCGCGTCCGGTGCCACGATCGTGGCCGAGCGCCGGGTTCCGCATGACGCGGGCGCCCTCGCCGCCGCGCTCGCCGAGGTGCAGAGGACCGGCGCCGAGCTCATTCTGGTGTTTGGCGCCTCGGCCATCGCCGACCGGCGCGACGTGATTCCAGCCGCCATCGAGGCGACCGGCGGCCGCGTCGAGCATTTCGGCATGCCGGTCGATCCCGGCAATCTCATGCTGATCGGCGAACTCGCCGGCCGGCCGGTGCTGGGCGCGCCTGGTTGCGCCCGCTCGCCCAAGGAGAACGGGTTCGACTGGATTCTGGCGCGACTCCTCGCTGGGCTTCCGGTCAGCCGGACGGACATCACCGGAATGGGCGTGGGCGGGCTCCTGATGGAGATCGTGACGCGGCCGCAGCCGCGCGAAGCGCCGCACGAGGTGCCGACGCCCGAGCGTCGGCACATCGCCGCCATCGTGCTGGCGGCCGGACGCTCGACCCGCATGGGATCGAACAAGCTGGTGGCCGAGCTCAACGGCAAGCCGCTCGTCCGCATCGCCGCCGAGCAGGCGCTGGCGTCGCGCGTCGATCCGGTGATCGTGGTCACCGGGCATGAGCGCGAGCGGGTGGAGAAGGCGCTCGCCGGCCTCAACGTGCGCTTCGTGCACAATCCCGAATTTGCCGACGGCCTGTCCACGTCGCTCAAGGCCGGCCTCGCCGCCGTGCCGCCCGAGGCCGACGGCGCCATCATCTGCCTCGGCGACATGCCGCAGGTGCGCGCCGCAATGATCGATCGGCTCATCGCCGCTTTCGACCCGGCGCGCGGGGCGCTGATCGTGGTTCCCACCATCGATGGCAAGCGCGGCAATCCGGTTCTGTGGTCGCGCCGGTTCTTTCCCGAGCTCGCCGGCCTCGAAGGCGATGTCGGCGCCCGCCACATGA
>DATFWC010000336.1:0-3093 GCA_035259885.1 Xanthobacteraceae bacterium | reverse complement strand
CTCGCCGGCATGGGCATGGACGCCATCCATCCGGCGGCCAAGACCATTCCGGAAGCCGTGTTCATGATCTACCAGATGACCTTCGCCGTGATCACGGTGGCGCTGGTCGCCGGCTCGGTGGCCGACCGCATGCGCTTCTCGGCCTTCGTCTGGTTCTGCGTGCTGTGGCTCCTCATCGTCTATGTGCCGATCGCCCATTGGGTGTGGGGCGGCGGCTGGCTGACGCCGGGCGACAACAAGCCGGGCATCCTCGACTTCGCCGGCGGGACCGTGGTGCACCTCAATGCCGGCGTCGCCGGGCTGGTGGCGGCGCTGGTGCTCGGATCGCGCCGCGGCTACGGCACGGAAAATCTCGCGCCCTATGATTTGTCGATGGCGGTGATCGGGACCGGGCTGTTGTGGGTCGGGTGGTTCGGCTTCAACGGCGGCTCGGCCCTCGGCGCCAATTCGCGCGCCGGCTTCGCCATCGTGGCCACGCACCTGGCGGCCAGCACCGGCGCCATGACCTGGATGTTCCTGGAATGGTGGTCGCGCGGCAAGCCGTCGGTGCTCGGCATGATCTCGGGCGCGGTCGCCGGGCTCGGCACCATCACGCCGGCCTCCGGCTTCGTGCTGCCCTGGCAGGGCGTGATCATCGGGTTCATCGCCGGCGCCTTTTGCTTCTGGGCGTGCACCAAGCTCAAGCTCATGTGCAAATACGACGATTCGCTCGACGTGTTCGGCGTGCACGGCGTCGGCGGCGCCACCGGCGTGTTGCTGACGGGCGTGTTCGCGGCCGCCGCCGTGGGCGAAACCGCCGGCCTGCTCGAGGGCAACGGCAAGCAGCTCCTGTACCAGCTCTATGGCATCATTGCCGTCACGCTGTGGTCCGGCGTTGCCACCTTCGTGATCCTCAAGGTGATCAACCTCATGGTGCCGTTGCGCGTGACCGATGAGACCGAGCGCAGCGGGCTCGACATCGCGCTGCACGGAGAGTCGATCCACTCCTGAGCGCGAGCGGATTGCGCACACGACGGCCGCGGCGCGCCACGGCCGCCGTGCTTCATTTGCGGGCACAAGGCGGAAAAATATGCATGCGCAACTGCTGGCGTGAACATGCCGTGTGGCAGAGTCGCCAAGTCGATTTTGCCCGCAAGTCTCTCGAATCTGTCGGATAAGAAACAAATCACCCGCGCTGCGCAGCGTCACCGTCACGCATCCGACGGCGGTGGCATGCCGGTTGCACCGCTGCCACCGGAGTTCGTGTAGGCGCGCGAGGGGCGTCCATAGACAACTTGATTCATTTCGTTCGGAGAGGCGGGCCCTTCGCCGCTCAACGACTTCTTTTTGCGTCATCCATCAGCGGGAGGGAGACATGAAAGTTGGTTTCAGTGCCATCCTTGTATCGGCCATGCTCCTGGCCTCGGCCGGCGTCGCTTCCGCCGCGGGGTTCATTCAGGCTTCGAGCACGGAGGAGCAGCTTGCGGCCGATCCGAAGCCGAAGCTCGTGACCATGAACTCGACCGATGCGGCCAAGAACATCAAGCAGGACAAGGGCGTCATCACGGTCAACGAATCCGGCGCCTATTTCCTGATCGCCGCCGCCCAGGTCGGCGGCAAGGCCAAGGGCCTGGTCAGGATGTGGATGCGGGTCAACGGCAAGGACGTCGACAATTCCAATACCGAACAGATCATCACCGACCCGAGCTTCACCGCCGTTCTGGTGTGCCAAGGAGTGGCGGAGCTCAAGCGCGGCGACAAGGTCACGGTCGTGTTTTCCGGCTCGGAGCCGGGCGTGGGCCTGGTGGTGAAGAAACCGACGGGCGAACCGGTCGTGCCGAGCATGATCTTCTCCGGCTGGAAGATCGACTGAGCGACGGCAAGACTCGTCCCGACACCAGCGGCGGCCGCGCGGCGGCCGCAAAAAAGAGGCCGCCCGGCGGGCGGCCTCGGTCGTTCATCTTCGTGCAGATTTCGGGAAAAGCCGTCAGGCCGACTGGGCCTCGGCGAATTCGTCGCTGGCAATGCTGGCGATGATGGTGGCGATGGCCGAGCTCCCGGACGCCGATTTGGCCAGCGTGATGCGCGAACGCGCGCCGCCCGCCGCCCGGGCGCTCTCGCGCGCAGGCTCGGCGCGCGACCGCTGGAACAGGGCGGTGCCGGCCGCCGCCGACGGCGCCGCGTTGATCAGCGCCCGCAGATCGCAGGTGGCGCCCACCGCCAGGCCGATCTCATGCAGGTGACCACGGCTGTAGCAAAACACCGCGAGCTGCGCCCGCTCAGGCTCCGGCAGCGGCGCCACGACCTCGGTGATGTCCTGCACGTTGGCATGCAGCAGCCGAGCCAGCATGGCCTCCAGCGGGACCATCGGCGAGGCGGCGGGGGGATCGGCAGCGGTCATCGTCATCAGCTCCTCGGAAGAGCCCCGGCCGGGATGTCGGCGGCCGAGGCTCATTCCCCCGTCCCACGCCATGGATACCAGAATCGGATGCGGGAAAAAATCGTGGCAATTCCCGTCAGGAGACTTCCGCATCGTCGCTGCACTGACGTATTAACAAATCATTCAGAACGAACTGTGGCGCGCCGGACTGATCGGGAAGGCTTTTGCGTCACGATAGCGCGCCACCTCGCTGGCGGCCCGGCGCGCCATCAGGCAGCCGGCGGCGCTGATTAAAAATTGTGCAGGCTTGGCGCCAGTTTATGCGCAACGCCGCCCACCGGTCTCGGCCGGCCGCCGAGCGGGCGGAAAACATCCAGATCCGGCAAGGGTTTGAAGCCGCCGCCGGGCGACTGGCACGGGGCTTGATTAGGGCATCCCGGCACGCGCGCGGGGGCCTCCATTTTCGCGCCAGCGCGGGGGCGAGGAGAAGCCGGTCGGCGTTCCGCGTGACCGGGAAAGCGGGGAAGACGCATGAAAATCATCATGGCGATCATCAAGCCATTCAAGCTCGACGAGGTGCGCGACGCGCTCACCGGAATCGGCGTGCACGGGATGACCGTGACCGAGGTCAAGGGATATGGCCGCCAGAAGGGCCATACGGAAATCTATCGCGGCACCGAATATGCCGTGAGCTTTCTGCCCAAGCTGAAGATCGAGGTGGCCGTACCGACCGA
>DATFWC010000335.1:0-3343 GCA_035259885.1 Xanthobacteraceae bacterium | reverse complement strand
ACCATTCCCAAGCTCAACGAGCTCGCCTACGAGCAGGTGGAACTGGCCGGCGTGCCGTTTTCCACCTTCATCAAGAACAAGAACGGCCAGGGCCAGCCGGCGAGCAACTCGCTGGTGCTGCGCGGCTATGTCCGCACCTGGCTCAACAACATCAGCGAGGAATACGACCGCGCCAGCGCGCTCGACTGGGCGGCGGTGCATTGATTCGGTGAGGCCGGCCGGCGGGGCCTCGGCCGGTGTGTTTTCCGCTAGAGTGCAAGTGATTCGCCGCAGCACCGAGCGCTTTGCGCGCGCGGATGGGCGGTGGCCGGAACGGGCATGAAAGGGAGCAGGCTCGCCGTCATCATCACGGCACCGCGTTCTCGCAGCGGTGCCACCTTGCTGGCGCGCGCCTTTGCCGACTACTTCCGGCTTTCGCGCGAGCATCCGCTGATCTTCGATACCGGCCGCGGCGAGCGCCGGCTCAGCCTGTACCTTCCCGGCATGGCGACCGCCGTCGACCTCAACAATATCCGCGGCCAGATGACGCTGTTCGACACGCTGGCGTCGCCGGTCAACAAGAAGCGGGTGGTGGACGTCAGTCACGAGTCGTTCGCGCATTTTTTCGACGTGATGGAGAAGATCGACTATCTCCGCGAAGCGCATGCTCAGGGGGTCGAGCCGGTGATCTTCTACATCCTCGGCCGCGCCGTTGATTCCTACGAGCAGGCCCGCGTCCTGCGCGATCGCGTTGCCTGTCCTTTCGTGGTCGTTGACAATGCCTTCATGGGCGGCCCCAACGAGACGGCGCGCCGTTCGCACGGCTATGCGGCGCTGCAATTGCACCCCTGGCGCATGCGCATGCCGCCGCTCGATCCGCTCATGGCTGACGTGATCGCCGACACCGGGCTGTCGCTTGCTGCCTTCATGCGCGAGGACGTGCACGGCTCGTCGCTGGCGTTCCTCTCGCGTGAAGCGCGCCCGGCGATCCGCGCCTGGATCATGGCGATGTTCAGGGAAATCCACCGCATCCTGCGCGCGCTCGAGGGCCGGCCGCAATTATTGAGAGTGGCGGGTGGCGGGTAGCGGGTAGTGTTACGAGGCCGGCGGCGGGAGGAACATCACCTCGTGGCGCGCCGAGAGCGCCACGACCTCGTCGGGCTTCTGCTCCTTCAGGCTGTGGATCGCCCAGAACAAGTCGTAGAGCTTGCGCGTGGGGGTCACCCAGAACACGCATTTCACTGTCTGCTCGGACTTGTTGAACAGCCCGTGCGGGATGCTCATGGGCAGCCGGATCAGGTCGCTGGGCGTGGCAAAAAATTCTTTGCCGTCGATCACCGCGTCGAGGCGGCCTTCGAGCATGTAGATGAACTCGTCCTGGGTCGGATGAATATGTGGCGGCACGAAGGTGCCCGGCGGCAGGGTGGCGTGCCACGAAAACGAGGTCTCGCACACCTGCTTGGGCACGTAGGTCTGCCCCAGGATGTTCCAGACGATGCCGTCGACCCCGGTCCCGGCCTTGGTGATTCCTGCGGTCATTTGCATGCGCGTCCCCTCGCGGCGGTCTCCTTGTCCGAGACTACAGCATGATCGCGAAAAGTGGATACCGGTTTTCGGAAAAGATCATGCTCCCAACATGGGTTAGAGCGAGATGACGACTCGAAGAAGAGTCATCGCGCTCTACGGGATCCGGCGGCGAATTGCACGGGCCGGCGGGCACGCGCGCCGGCGCCGGCGAAAGCCCGCAGGGCTTCCCACGCCCGCTGCTTTGCACCTAACATGCCCGCTCGGTCGCGGCGTGCGATGCGAGGCAGCTGCGGGAGGGCGTGATGGGCAGACGCGTGGCAATCCTGACGTTGGTCGCGACAGTGACCGTGGTGGCGGCGGCAGGCCCTGTCGCCGCGCAGGAGAAGCTCAAAATCGGTATCATCGCCAGCTTGTCGGGTCCGCCGGCGGTGCTCGGCCAGCAGCTCCGCAACGGCTTCCAGCTCGCCGTCAAGACGCTTGGGGGCAAGCTCGGCGGCCGCGAGGTCGAGATCCTGGTGCAGGACGACGAGCTCAAGCCCGACGTCGCCGTCACCAAGGCCCGCGCCTTCGTGGAGCGCGACAAAGTCGATTTCGTCGTCGGCCCGATCTTCTCCAACATTCTCCAGGCCATCATGAAGCCGGTAACCGACGGCGGCGCGATCCTCATCAGCCCCAATGCCGGCACCTCGAATTTCGCCGGCCGCGAGTGCAACCCGAACTTCTTCGTGACGTCGTACCAGAACGACCAGGTGTTCGGCGTGGCCGGAAAATACGCCCAGGATGCCGGCCTGAAAAAAGTGTTCCTCATGGCGCCGAACTATCAGGCGGGGCGCGACGCGCTCGCCGGATTCAAAGCCTATTTTTCCGGCGAACTCGCCGACGAGATCTATGTGCCGCTCAACCAGCTGGACTATTCGGCCGAGCTTGCCCGCATCGCGGCGGCGAAGCCCGACGCCATCTACGTATTCCTGCCCGGCGGCATGGGCGTGAACTTCGTGAAACAGTTTCGCCAGGCCGGCCTCGCCGAGAAGACCGTCTTCCTCTCGGCCTTCACGGTGGACGAGTCGACGCTGCCGGCGCAGCAGGATGCGGCAATCGGCTTCTTCGGCGGCGCCAACTGGGCGCCCAACCTCGACAATCCGCAGAACAGGAAATTCGTCGCCGACTATGAGAAGGAGTTTGGCGCCGTCCCGGCAACTTACGCCTTCCAGGCCTATGATGCCGCGCGGCTGATCGATGGCGCGCTCAAGGCCACCAAGGGCGATACCGCCGACCGGGCAGCGCTGCGCGCCGCCATGAAGAAGGCCGACTTCGTGTCGCTCCGCGGCGCCTTCCGCTTCAACACCAACAACTATCCGATCCAGGATTTTTACCTGGTGAAGGTGGCGAAGCGGCCGGACGGAAAATTCCAGACCGAGATCGACAAGAAGATCTTTGCCGACAACGCCGACCCGCACGCCAAGGATTGCCCGATGAAATGAGGCGGCCCCGCGTCTCGCTTGAGGGCACGGGATATGCGCGCGAGCGTGCCGCTTGCTCCACCTCTCCCCGCACGGCGCAGGGCAATCGCATATGCATCGCAAGTATCTCGGCTGTCATCCCGGGCACAGCGCAGCACGGAGTGGTGCGCTGCAGACCCGGGACCCAAGTACCCCGGCATCAGAAAAAAGGCACGGCAGGGATACTTGGATCCCGGCTCTCGCTACGCTCGGCCGGGATGACAACGGAGGAAACGGCGCCATATGCGATAGCCCTGCCGCGCGGCGGGGCGAGGTGGAGCAAGTGGCGCCGCAGGTGCCGGCCGCATGAACACGACGCTCGTCCTCGTGCAGGTGCT
>DATFWC010000334.1:0-2014 GCA_035259885.1 Xanthobacteraceae bacterium | reverse complement strand
AGCAGTTCACCACCGTGCTCGGCCCCGGGTCCAACGTCTATCACTACGATCACCTGCACGTCGACCTGATGCGGCGCTCGAGCGGACAAAGCATCTGCAATCCGGCGGCGGTGCCCGGCGATGTCGTCGCCGGCCGGCGTGGCGGCCAATTGGTGACCGGATCGATCGGCCGGCACTCGGCGTCGCTCGGCTATGCGGCCGACGACGCCGCGCCGCGCGGCCGCACGCTGAGCCGCGCCGTGGCGGGAGAGGATTGAGCAGCAACACACTCGGCGCGCTCCCTCTCCCCAGCGGGGAGAGGGTTGGGGTGAGGGGGCGAATGACTCTCGATCGGCCTTGCCCCCTCACCCGGATCGCTTCGCGACATAGCCGATGCTGCGCATCGGCGTTCTTGACTTGAAGAACGGCGGCCAAAGGCCGCCTATGCCTCTCCCCACAGGGGAGAGGTGGAGCAAGTGGCGTGGCATGCGCGTCGCGGCCTGGACGTTACGCTGAGAGGGAGCGCGCCGAGTTTGCGGCTAGCTCACTCCTTCCGCTCCCGCGCATCCCCATATCCCCCCGCGGTCGGCGTCTGGATCACGATCGCTTCACCGGCGTCGATGACGGTGGCGTCGCAGCCTTGCAGCCGCTCCATGCGGCCATCCTTCCGGCGCACGAAATTCTCGCCGACCTGGCCGGCTTCGCCGCCGGCGAGCCCGAACGGCTGCACGCGGCGGTGGCCGGACAGGATCGTGCACTCCATCCGCTCGAGGAACCGGATGGTGCGGCGAATGCCGTCGCCGGCCTTCCATGTCCCGCGCCCGCCCGAACCCTTGCGGATGTGAAAATCCTCGAGCAGCACCGGATAGCGGAACTCGAGCACCTCCGGATCGGTGAGGCGCGTGTTGGTCATGTGTGTGTGCACGGCGTCGGTGCCGTCGAAGCCGGGGCCGGCGGGCGAGCCGGAGCAGATCGTCTCGTAGTACTGATGGCGCGCGTTGCCGAAATTGAGGTTGTTCATGGTGCCCTGCGCGGCGGCAAGCGCGCCGAGCGCGCCGAACAGGCAGTTGGTCACCGCCTGCGACGTCTCCACGTTGCCGGCCACCACGGCGGCGGGAAACTCGGGCGACAGCAGCGAGCGCCTGGGAATGACGATGTTGATCGGCCGCAGGCAGCCGGCGTTCATCGGGATGTCGTCGTCCACCATGACGCGGAACACGTAAAGCACGGCGGCGCGCGTCACCGGCTCCGGCGCGTTGAAGTTGGTGTCCTGCTGCGGTGAGGTGCCGGAAAAATCCACGGTCGCTTCGCGCGTCTGCTTGTCCACCGTGATCTTCACCTTGATCACGGTGCCCTGGTCCATCTCGTAGGAGAATGCGGAATCGTGCAACCGGTCGATGACGCGGCGCACGCTCTCGGCGGCGTTGTCCTGCACGTGCTGCATATAGGCCGTGACCACCGGCAGCGTGAACTGCGCCACCATTTTCCTCAGCTCCTGCACGCCCTTTTCGTTGGCGGCGATCTGCGCCTTGATGTCGTTGATGTTCTGCGTCGGGTTGCGCGCCGGATGCCTGGCGCCGGTGAGCAGCTGGTACAGGGCGGGCTCCCGGAAGGCGCCGCGGTCGACCAGCTTGAAATTGTCGATATAGACGCCCTCCTGCTCGATCGTGGTGGCGTTGGGTGACATCGAGCCTGGAGAAATGCCGCCGACGTCGGCGTGGTGCCCGCGCGATGCCACCCAGAACAGGATCTTTTGCCGCGCGTCGTCGAACACCGGCGTGCACACCGTGATGTCGGGCAGGTGCGTGCCGCCGTTGTAGGGCGCGTTGATGGCATAGACGTCGCCCGGCGCGATGCGGCCGAGATTTTCGCGAATGATGGTCTCGACCGCGCGGTCCATGGAGCCGAGATGCACCGGCATGTGCGGCGCATTGGCCACCAGCGTGCCGTCGGCGGCGAACACCGCGCAGGAGAAGTCGAGCCGCTCCTTGATGTTGACCGAGTAGGCGGTGTTCTGCAGCGACACCCCCATCTG
>DATFWC010000333.1:0-9755 GCA_035259885.1 Xanthobacteraceae bacterium | reverse complement strand
TCGTCCCGGCGGCGGCGCAGTCGAGCGCCCATGACGCTGCTGCCACCTGTGTCGGTTCCGATGCGGATAGCGCCAGCCCGGAAGCCCGCGAGAGCGCCTGCCTCCTGGAACTGGGCGATCGATGGGAATTGCGAGGTGCTCAAACGTGCTGCTGACGGTTGGGTGCTCGAGCGCGTGCCCCGAACGTCACATACCAAATAAACGCCGTAGGGAAGATCTCGCGCGGCGAGCCTATCCGCAGCGGCGGCGCTAGTTCCCTTCGAGCCCGTGCACTTCGGGGAAGAACAAGTCTTGCCAGGTGGCCGGCATCGTCTTCAGCGCCCCGACCCGATGCATGAAGCCGTAGATCTTCATGACGTTTTCCGGCGCCGGCGCGAACGAGAATTCCGGATCGGTGATCAGCTTTTCGATGAACTCGATCGGTAGATTGGTGCGCTCGATGCGGGCAAAAATCTGCGCCGCCTCGCGCGGATTTTCCTTGATGAACTGGTTGGCTTCGTTCACGGCCGCCCACACCGCCTTGTAGGCGTTGGGGTTGGCGTCGCGCCAGCGGCTGGTGATGGCGATGACGCTGAACGTGTTGGGCCCGTCGGTGGCGTCGTACGAGGTCAGCACCTTGTGAATGCCGGGGTTCTCGAGCTGCTGATACTGGAACGGCGGCGAGGTGAAATGCGCCGTGATCTCCAGCTTGCCGGAAAGCAGTGCCGAGGTCCCGTCGGGATGACTCATGCCGACCGTGAGCCGGTCGAGCGCGTCGTATTTGCCGAGCGTCTTTTCCGCGATCATCTGCAGCATGATTGCCTGCACCGAGACCTTTGGTGCCGGCAGGGCGATGCGGTCCCGCTCGGTGAAGTCGCGAACGGATTTGATGTCCGGATTGCGCGTGTTGAGGTAGGCCGGCTGCCGGTTCAAGGCCGCCATGGACTTGACGTTGAGGTTGCCCCGCGTCTTGTCCCACATGGTCAGGAACCCCGGCAGACCCACGCCGACGATGTCGACGCTGCCGGTCAGCAGCACATCGGTGAGCGCCGTCGGCGTGCCCAGCCCGGCCCATTCGGTGGTGACGGCGCCGAGCCCCAGCTGGCGTGCGTGCTTCTCGACCAGCTGGCGATCCTGCATGACGTAGAACTGCAGGTAGCCGAGGCCGAGCTGGCGGGCCAGACGGATCTGAGTCACCTCGGCGGTGGCGGAACCACTGAAGGCAATGGCGAACATTCCGATCACGAGACGCGTCAGGCGCATGGGTTCCTCAAACGGACGGGGTGCCTGCTGGCAAATTAGCGTGCGGTCGCGGCCAGCAACAGCACGCGCCGGCAAAACAGAATTTTCGCTGTCCGGCGTACATGTTTGATGAAAGGAAATTGTCAGCCAGCGAGATTTGCCAGCCGAACCGTGTTCGAGCCGATCCCGCTGT
The DNA here is from genome assembly GCA_035259885.1 of Xanthobacteraceae bacterium. Taxonomy (GTDB): domain Bacteria; phylum Pseudomonadota; class Alphaproteobacteria; order Rhizobiales; family Xanthobacteraceae; genus DATFWC01. The sequence continues at coordinate 8,341 of DATFWC010000333.1, read as the reverse complement.
CCGGCCGATTGGCATGGCGATCGCTGCCCCTTATCATGCCGGTGTCCATTCATCCGAGCGGGGGAGCCACGATGGCTGCGACCGTAACGCCGCTCACGCCGGCCGTCGGAGCGGAAATCGGCCATGTCGACCTCAGGGTCTTGAGCGACGCTGATTTTACCGTGATCGAGCGGGCGTGGCATCGTTACTCGGCGCTGCTGTTCCGCGACCAGCAGCTCAGCGACGACGATCTCCTGGCCTTCAGCCGGCGCTTCGGCGAGCTCGATTCGCCGCCCAACCAGGAGCGCGGGCGCCAGACGCCGCCGGGCTACCCCGACATCTATGTCGTCTCCAACGTGCTCGATGAGAAGGGCGACCCCATAGGCGCGCTCGGCGCCGGCGAGGCGGTGTGGCACACCGACATGAGCTACGTCGACGTGCCGCCCGATGCCTCGATGCTCTATGCGCTTGAGATTCCGCCGACCGGCGGCAACACGTCCTTGTGCGGCATGCAGGCCGCCTGGGCGTCGCTGCCGGCGGCGCTGCAACGCAAGCTCGAGGGCCGCCGCATCAAGCACGACGGCACCTACAACAGCGGCGGCTATCTCCGCCAGGGCATCACGCCCACCGACGATCCGCACAAGGCCCCGGGCGCCTGGCATCCCGCCGTGTGCCGCCATCCCGTCACCGGCGTGCCGAGCCTCTATCTCGGCCGGCGGCGCAACTCCTATGTCGAAGGTTTTTCGCCGGCGGAGTCCGACGCGCTGCTCGATCAGGTGTGGGAGCAGGCGACGCGGCCCGAACTCGTCTACGGGCACCGCTGGCGGGTGGGCGACCTGCTGCTGTGGGACAACCGCTCCACCATGCACCGCCGCGACCCGTTCAATTCGACAGCCCGGCGGGTGATGCACCGCACGCAGATCAAGGGGAAATGGCCGCCGCGCGCCTACGTCAGCGCGGCGTGACAACGCTCGGCCGAATGGTCCGGCATGGGTCGAAAGCTTGGGGAGACAAGCATGCGATGCTTAGGTCTATCCGCGGGAGTAGCCGCCGCAGTCCTGAGCCTGGCCGTCACCGACGTCCGGGCCGAGCCCTATCCCATGCGTTCGATCACGCTCGTGGTGCCGTTCCCGGCCGGCGGTGCGACCGATGTGGTGGCGCGGATCGTGGCGAAGGGCCTGTCCGACCGGATCGGGCAGTCGGTGGTCGTCGACAACCGGCCGGGTGCCAATGGCGCGATCGGCAGCGCATTCGTCGCCAAGGCGCATGCTGACGGCTATACGCTCGTCATGGGGGGCGTGAACACGCACGCCATGAACGATGGGCTCGTCAAGCCGCGCCCTTACGACTCGGCCAAGGATTTCGCGCCGATCGCCTTGACGGCGGCCATCCCGATCGCGTTCGTCGTGCATCCTTCGCTGCCGGTCACGACCCTTGGAGAGCTGGTCGCGCTGGCGCGTTCCCGGCCCGGGCGATTGAGCTACGGGTCGTCGGGCGTGGGCGGGCCGCATCACCTGGCGATGGAGCTGTTCAAATCCGCCGCCAGCATCGATCTCATCCATGTGCCCTATAAAGGCGGCGCTCCGCAGCTCAACGACCTCATCGGTGGGCATATTCTGATCGGCTCCATCGGCCTGCCGCCCGCGTTCGAGCACATCAAGGCCGGCAAGCTGCGGGCCCTGGCCCTTACTGACGCGACCCGCTCGACCCTCATGCCGGACCTGCCGACGGTGGCCGAACTCGGCTTCCCCGGCTTCGCGGTGAACTATTGGATGGGCCTGCTGGCGCCGGCCGGAACTCCGAGAGACATCATCGACAAGCTTCATGCGGAAACGATAGCCGTCGTCAATGCCCCGAGCACGCGAGAAGCTCTTGCCAAGCAGGGCGCCGAGGTCATGACCAGCGGTTCCGACGAGTTCAAAGCACTCATCGAGCTGGAGATCGACAAATGGTCGAAGGTGATCCAGCGCGCCGGCATCATACCCGATTGAGCACAGACGCACGGTGAAGCTCAACGACGAAGAACAGGCAATGCGGGCGGGCGCGTTCGGCCCGGCCGTGCAGTGGGCGATCGAGCATCAGATTTCCGTCGGGCGCTATCTCGCCGCCGGCGATTTCGTACCGGTCAGCCAGGCTCACATCATGGCCGATACGGAGTCGCTCGGCGTCGCCGGCGTCGAATGGCTCGAGCGCTGGGCGACCCTTCCGGTCGAGCAGCGGCGCGTGCGCGTGCCGACCATCACCGATCCGCGCGGCACCGATTTTGCCGCGGCGCACCGCCTCAAGCAGCAGTCGTGGATGCTCGATCTCGAGCGGCGCGCCATCGCCGCTTTCGAGGCGCTCGGGGTGCTGATGACGGACACCTGCATCAACTATCAGACGATCATGCCGCCGGTGCGCGGCGCGCACGTGGCCTACGGCGACACCGGCGTCGTGATCTACTCGAACAGCGTATGCGGCGCGCGTTCCAATTTTGAAGGCGGTCCATCGGCGCTGAGCGCCGGCTTGACCGGCCGAACGCCACGTTACGGTTATCATCTGCCCGAACGGCGCCGGGCGACATTGACCGTGCGGGTCAACTGGACGCCACGCGCGCTCAACGATTGGGGTGCGCTGGGCGGCATCGTGGGACGGAGGGCGGGCGACTATTGGCAGGTGCCCGTGCTCGTCGGCATCGACCGGATCCCGGATTCCGACGAGATGAAGCATTTCGGCGCCGCGCTGGCGAGCTACGGGTCGGTCGCGCTCTTTCACATGGCCGGCATCACGCCCGAGGCGCAACGGCTCGATGACGTCCTCGCTTCCGGCCAAACACTGCCCGCGCACGCGGTGGGCGAGAGGGACATCCGCGCCTTTCAGGCGAGCTATGCGAAGGCGATCGACGCGGCCGACCTGGTGGTGTTTGCGGCGCCACAGCTCAGTCTGGTGGAAATGCGGCAGGTGGCGGACCTGCTCGCCGGCCGGCGCGCGACAATCCCGCTCTTTGTCGGCACCAGCCCGCAGGTGAAAGCGGACGCCGATCGCCTGGGCCTCACGGCGCGAATGGAGCGCGCAGGCGCAACGGTGCTCTCCGGCATGTGCTTCTATCAGAGCTACGCCCGGGAAATGGCCGAGGCGAACGGGTGGGTAAGGCTCGCCACCAACTCGGCGAAGCTCGTCAACATCATCGGCGGCTATGGCTACAAGCCGGTGTTGCTCTCGATGGAGGCTTGCATCGAGGCTGCCTGCACCGGCGGAAAAATCGCGTCATGAGCGCCCCGGTCTTCTACGCAGCGGCCGGCATGGGCCGGAAGGTGCAGGGCCCGGCCCTTGTGGCCAAAGACGGCTTCTCGGCCCGTTATGATCTTGACCGCGCGCAGGGCGTATTTTCGCGGCCCGAGCACAAGTTGGCGGGCCAAAGCTATGTGGGCCGCGTGCTCGTCCTCGACGCGGCGAAAGGGGGCGTCGCCACGGCATGGATGCTGCACGACATGTCCGCGCGCGGGCTCGCGCCGGCCGCGCTGGTGCTCAATGCCGTCAACCCGATCATGGTCCAGGGCGCGGCACTTGCCGCCTTCACCATGATCTCCGGCTTCGATCTCGACATCACCCAGGTGATTCCCAACGGCGCGGTGGTCGAGGTCGATCCGACGGCAGCGCGCCCATTCATTCGGATTTGCTAGTCGCTGCGCGGCTCACCGGCACGGCGAAGTGTGCCTGCAGATCCCCGCGGGCCGCGATCCCGGCCTGCAGGTCCCAGCAGTTGACGATGGCAAGGCGAAACCCGCCCGGCGGCATGGCGTGGTAGGCGGGTGCGAGATCCTCGCGGAAGGTGATCTGCACGCTCGACACGTCGGGCCGGCGCAGAATCTCCTGCACGGCTGCAGCGGGCGGATGGCGATAGCGCCGGCCCTTGCGTCCGAACAGGACCACGCTGAACCCGTCGCGCCGCACGTGGTCGCAAAACTGCCAGGTGCCGCAATGATAGAGCCGCACCAGCGCATCGACCCAGCCGGCGCCGTACAGGTCGGGCCATTGGTCGCTCAGCCGCAGGTGCACCTCGATGATCGTGCCGCCTATGGTTTCCAGGTTGAGCATGCCGGTGTAGTCGGCGAGGTGGCGGCGGATCCAGGCGCCGCAGCGCTGCTCGATGTCGGGCTCCGCGGCGGCGTGAACGGTCCAGAAGTCGAACGTGCCGTTGCGGCCCGGCTTGGCGGTGGCGTGCCGCCACCACCGTGGCGCGCCCCGGACGACCGCGACATCGGAGCTGACGTGGCGCCCTTCGAGCAGCGTCATCCACATATGGCCGGCGCAATAATGGTGCTCGTAGTCCTTGGCCGAGCGGATAAAGCGGCTGCCGATGCCCATGCCCTTCAGGTTTATGATGGGTTTTGAGAACACCGGGAAACACGGCGGCGTCGTGCCGTGCGGGCCTGCATCCAGGCCCTGGCTGTGGGCGACGGCGATCTTGTCGTAGACCCAGCGGTGGCGGGGATACCACGCCCAGGCATCGAAATCCTCGGTCGGCACCTTCACGTGGGGCGGGCAGTCGGCGTCACGGAAATATTGCAGCCGCCAGGGATCGGCCTCACAGATCGGCATTCGGTCTCCCGATGGTGATGGCCGCAGAGAGGGCGGAGCCGTGTTCGTGTTCTGACCCGTGCGCACACCGCCGCGACTCGCGATTCACCGCGGCAATTGTTGCACAAACTATCTGGATCCGTCGCTGCGTTTGCCGGCAATCCCCTGGATCTCGGTCCACAACCAGCGGGCGGCGGCCTCCGGCGAGCCACCGCCGCCGGATGTGCCGCGCATGTTCGCTTCGCGCATCAGTGTCACGTCGATCGCACCGACCAGCGGCTGCAGCGCGTCGAGAATCGCGCGATCGGTGGCCCGCCGCGGCGAGACCAGCAGGATCGCGTCGTAGGGCGGAATCGCGTGTTTCGGGTCGGCGAGGACGACGAGGTCGTATTGCGCGATGCGGCCGTCGCTCGTATAGGCCGCGATGACGTCGACGTCGCCTGCCGCGACAGCCGGGTACATGAATTCCGCCTGCATCTGACGCTGCTCGCGGAAGGTCAGGCCATAGGCATCGCGGATCGCCGGCCATTCCGGGCGGGCGAAGAATTCGTAATCGCCGGCGATCGACAGTTTTTGGGCATGTGGCGCCAGATCGGCGATCGAGGCGGTCCCGAGCGCCTGCGCGCGGCGGCGCGGCAGCGCCAGCGCATAGGCGTTTTCGAAGCCGAGTTTGCCCAAAGTGCGGATGCCATGCTGCTGCGCGAGCCAGTTGGTCACGCCGTCGAGCACCTCGTCGCGCGAGCCGGCAGCGGTGCGATGCATCGCATTGGCCCAGATCGTGCCGGTGTAATCGACATAGACGTCGATCTCGCCGGCGGCGAGCGCGGACAGGATGACGCTTGAGCCGAGCCCGTCGCGCCGCGTCGTGGCCAGTCCTGCGGCGTTCAGGCGCTGCTCGATCAAGGCGGCGAGGATATATTGCTCGGCGAATGGCTTGCTGCCGATGACGATGGTCGCGCCCGGACGCGACAAGGCCGGCGCCAGCGCCCCAAGCACGACCAGCACAAGCCCGAGGCTGCCGGCAATGACGCGGCCGCGCCGGCGGGTGCGCGCGCCGCTTTCCACCAGCGCCAGCAACTGGTCGACGACGATGGCCAGCAGGGCGGCGGCGACGCAGCCGAACAAAACGAACACCCAGTTCTGCGTCTGCAGCCCGGCGAAGATGTAGTTGCCGAGGCTGACCTGTCCGATCGGCGTCGAGAGGGTCGCGGTTCCGATCACCCACACCGCCGCGGTGCGAATGCCGGCCATGATGACGGGAACGGCGAGCGGCAGCTCGACCATCGTCAGCGACTGGCGACGCGTCATGCCAACGCCGAGAGCCGCTTCGGTGACGGCGGGATCAACGCCGGTCAGCCCGGTGATCGTGTTGCGCAGCACCGGGAGCATGCTGTAGAGCGTCAACGCGAGCACCGCAGGCAGGAAGCCGAGTGCCGAAAAGCCCGTGCCGAACGCGCGCTCGCACAGCGCCGAAATGCCCAGCAGCAGCGGATAGAACAGCGCCAGCAGCGCGAGGCCAGGAATCGTCTGGACGACGCTGGTGGCGGCGAGGAGGAGCGCGCGCAAGGCGGGGCGCCGTGCTGACGCGAGCGCCAGGGGAAAGCTGACGGCAATGCCGAGCGCCAGCGCCGTCAGGCTGACGAGAACGTGACTGCCGAGGTAGTCCGGGAGACGCGCCAGCGCATCGGCGATCCGCGGATCGGATGTCATGACGTCGTCCGCCGGTCCGCCAGGGCGTGCAGCCGCTCGGCCTGGCGGCGCGGCGTCTGCATCAGGTCGCGCACATAGGCGTTGTCTTCGCGCGCCAGCAGCGCCTGTGGCGGTCCTTCGGCGACGACGCGGCCGGTCTTGAGGACAAGGATGCGGTCGGCGAGCAGCACGGCTTCCAGCGTGTCGTGCGTGATCATGACGGTCGTCAGCCCGAGCTCGCCGTGCAGCCGGCGATAGTCCTGCTCGAGGGCGTCGCGCGTCGGCGGATCGAGCGCACCGAAGGGCTCGTCCATGAGAACGATGCGCGGCTCGGCGGCGAGCGCGCGCGCCACGCCCACGCGCTGCCGCTCGCCGCCGGACAGCTCATGCGGATAGCGGTTGCGATGCTGCACCGGGTCGAGGCGGACCAGGTTGAGCATCTCGTCGACGCGCGCGGCCGTGCGCCGCCTGTCCCAACCAAGCAGTTTTGGCGTGATGGCGATGTTCTCGGCCACGGTCATGTGCGGAAACAGGCCGATGCCCTGAAAGACGTAGCCGATGCGGCGGCGCAGCGTGACCGGATCGATGTCGCGCACGTCGGCGCCTTCCACCCGCACGCTTCCCGAACTGGGTTCGCTCAGGCGATTGATGAGCCGCAGCAGCGTAGTCTTGCCGGCGCCCGAGGCGCCGATGATGGCCAGGAATTCTCCGCTGCGCACAGCCAGCGAAACGCAATCGAGGCCCGGCCGCTGACCGTCGCCAAAGATCTTGGAGACGGTGTCAAAGATGATGGCGTTCGTTGCCGGCGTCATGGAGGCAAGAAACCGAACAGAAAGGCGCGCCACGCCGGAGCGCGGGCGGGCGAATGCCGTGCCCTGGCCGCGGCCGGTTCACAATAGCATGGGCCTCACCGGCGCGCCGTGCCCGCTTCGTCCTGACGGCGCAACGCATAGACGGCAAAGTACTTGTCCGGGTCGGTCCACGACGCTTGCACGGTCCAGCCGGCGCCGCGGGCCAGCGCGGCGAACGACTTGATCGTGTACTTGTAGCTGCTCTCGGTGTGGATCGTCTCGCCGGGACGGAATTCGATGGTCTCGCCGCAGATCTTCACCTTCTGGCGCCGGATGCTGGCGAGATGCATCTCGATCCGCGAGCGCTCGCGGTTGAAAAAGGCGTGGTGCTCGAAAGACTTGAGATTGAAATTGGCGCCGAGCTCGCGGTTGATCCGCGCCAGCACGTTGAGATTGAATTTCGCCGTTACGCCGGCCGCGTCGTTGTAGGCGGCATTGAGCACGGCGCGGTCCTTCACCAGGTCGACGCCGACGATGAGGACGGCGCCGGCCCCGAGGATGCGGCCGGCGTTGCGCAGGAAGGTGCAGGCCTCGTGCGGCTCGAAATTGCCGATGGTGGAGCCGGGGAAGAAGCCGGCGCGCGGCAGCTTGGTCACGTCCGGCGGCAGCTCGAAGGGCTGGAGGAAATCGGCGTCGATGGGAACGACGGCGAGGTTGGGAAAATTCCGACGCAGGACCTCGGCTTCGTGGTGGAGAAATTCCGATGAGATGTCGACCGGCAGGTAGGCGGCGACGTGCGGCGCGGCGCGCAGCAGGATCGAGGCCTTCTTACCCGACCCGCTGCCGAATTCGATCAGCGCCGACTGCTGCGGCAGGAGCCGCGCAATATCGGCCGCGTGACTTTTGAGGATCTCCAGCTCGGTGCGGGTCGGATAGTATTCAGGCAGATGCGTGATGCGCTCGAACAGGCGCGAGCCGGTGCTGTCATAAAAGAACTTTGCCGGAAGCGTCTTCGGCTCCGCCGTCAAGCCGGCGAGCACCTCGGTGGCGAATGCCGTCGTCGACGGATGCGGCTCCGGCAGCAGGGCAAGGCGGGCAAGGGCGGGCATGGGAGGACCTATGCGTCGTAATCGGCCAGGCGCACGCCGGTGAACTGCCAGCGGTGCGGCGGATAGAAGAAGTTGCGGTAAGTGGCGCGCGCGTGGCCGGCGGGCGTGGCGAGCGAGCTGCCGCGCAGCACCATCTGGTTGACCATGAATTTCCCGTTGTACTCGCCGAGCGCATCGACGCTGGCCCGGTATCCGGGGTAGGGCGCATAGGGG
>DATFWC010000332.1:0-11293 GCA_035259885.1 Xanthobacteraceae bacterium | reverse complement strand
CGCATGCGCCGTATTGGCCGGCACGATCGCCGCCATCCCGGGCCCGACGATCTGCGTGATGCCGTCGATCGTGACTTCGAGTTCGCCGGCGAGTATCTCCCAGACTTCCTCCTGCGGATGGGCATGCTCGTGGATCGACGAGCCGCTGCTGAACTCCCAATGCCCGAATGTCATGCTCGGTGAATGGAAATGCCGTCCGCGCCAGCCCGGCCGCTTTTCGAAGACGCTCAATTTGGTCGTATCGACAAAGGGCATGGCCGCGCTCCCGTAAACAAAGTCGGTGTAGCAGGAAATGGAGCCGGTCGGCGAGGCGCACAATCAGGCCACGACCGCGCTCGAAGGCCCCTGGCGAGCAAATCCGCATCCCGACCGCAATGAAACGATCACGTGCCCACCATGCAAAGATAATATTGTCTGGCCTTGAGCTTGATCGGCTAGGCTCGGGACGGTTGTTTCGCATGAGCTTCGACCCGGCAAGGGGAACGCCATGAAACTTCCACGCCGCCGATTTGTGCATCTGGCAGCGGCTGCTGCCCTCCCCGCCCTGTCGCGCATCGCGTGGGCGCAACCTTATCCGTCGCGGCCGATCACCCTGGTGGTGCCGGTCGCAGCCGGCGGCGGGGTCGACACCGCTGCGCGCATTCTGGCCGAGAAGCTGCCGGAGGCGCTGAAGCAGCCGGTCATCGTGGAAAATCGGCCCGGCGCCGGCTCGATGATCGGCGCCAACTTCGTCGCCAAAGCCAATCCCGACGGGCACACGCTGCTGCTCATGGAGCCGGCCGCCATCCTCGCCAAGTGGCTGAACAAGACCGTGCCCTATGATGCAATCGGCGACTTCACCCCCATTGCGCTCGCTGCCACGCAGCCGCTCGTCCTGTTCGCGCAGCCGGCGCTGGCCGCGAACGACGTGAAGGAATTGATCGCCCAGGCCAAGGCCAATCCCCGCAAGCTCTCGGTCGGGACGGCCGGAATCGGGTCGCCACATCACTTCGCGGCCGCGTGGCTGAACAGCGCCGCCAACATCGAGATCACGCATGTGCCCTATCGCGGCGCCGCGCCGGCGCTCAACGACCTCCTGGGCGGGCAGATTGCGCTCATCTGGGCGCTGTCGGTGTCGGTCATGCCGTTCGTCGAGAATGGCAAGGTCAAGGCACTGGGCGTGTCGACAGCGCAACGGTTTGCGCAACTGCCGCAGGTGCCGACCGTCGCCGAAAGCGGCGTACCGGGATTCGATATCGGCTTCTTTTACGGCATCGCGGCGCCGGCCAAGGTGCCGCCGCAGGTGGTTCTGCGCATCGGCGAAACCGTCCGCGCAATTACCGAACTGCCCGACGTGCGCGCGCGCATGTCGGCTTTGGGCATGTCGGTTGATTTCCGCGACGCGGGGCAGTTCCGCGACCTGATCGCAAAGGAATACGCCAAGTACGGCGCGGTGGCCCGTGAGGCCGGCATTCACCCGGAGTGACTCTGGCCCATGTCAGCAATGACCGAAGCCGATCCCGACCAGGTCGCGCGAACCGCGGCCGTCGCTTTTGCCCGCCGCCTCGCCCACGACTGGCGGGACGCGCTCGGCGCCGAGCTGCTCGGCGCCTATCTCATCGGCAGCCTGGCCCACGCGGGGTTCAGTCGACGCTACAGCGACGTCGACATGGCAATCGTCACGGCGGCGGGACTGTCCGCGCACGCCCTCGACCGGATGCGCAGCGACGCCGTCGCACTGTCGGCCGAGTGGGGGCCCAAGCTTTCGGTGTTCTGGACCGACCGGCATTTTTCGCTCGGCCGGTTTCCACCGCTCGACCGCATCGACTACCTCGACCACGCCGTCGCGCTGACGGAAGGCGAGCGCGTGCGGCCGCCGCGGCCCTCGCTCGACGAGATCCGGCACTACCTGCGCGGCGCGCCGTTTGCAAATTGGGCAGACGCGGCACGACGCTTCGCGGCAGCCGAGACGCTCGCTCCGGAGGACCGCAAGGCCTATCTGCGGGCGCTGCTCTATCCCGCGCGCTTTTGCTACAGCTGGATCACTGGCCGCATGGGCTCGAACGACGACGCCGTGGCGTTCCTGCAGGAACGGCCTCCGGTTGGTCTCGATGTGGAACTGATCGCCCGCGCGCTCCGCTGCCGCAACGCCGCCGCCGAGCCCGACCCCCTGTTCCCCGCCCGAACGGTGCTGCCGTCGCAGATCGATGCGTGCCGCGTTCTCGCGGATGCAAACGGTCGAGGTGGTTGAGGAAGGAACCGAGCACGCCGGCATCCAAGGGTGCAAGCCCCTGAACCAGGACTGTTCGTTCTGACCGATCCGCGTGGACCCGTCTGACCCGGCCTGCTCAGGCCCCGGTCCGCGCCCAGGCGCCGACCATGACCGGCGACAGCCAGCACGCATCGGCGGCAACGGTCGCGTCCCGCAGGTCGTCTGCCAGCGCGTCGATATCGATCTCGGCCGCCGAGGCGATGCCGAATTTCTCAATCGACGGAAGCAACGACCGGGTTACGGCTGCGAGCACGGCGTAGCCCGCCGAATCGGCACCGGCGACGGGACGGGCCGCGGCATGGCACTCGGGCGGCGGCAAGCCGGCGGCGCGAAACGTGGCGTCCAGCCTGAGCCCCATGTCCAATTCCGCGCCGGCGCGCTCAAATGCGGTGATCACCCATCGTTCGACGCGGCGCATGAGCGGGACCGGCGGCACGCAGCGCATCGAGCTGAGAACGATCTCATGGAACGCCACGATCCCGCCGGGCCGGAGATGGCGGACGAGCGAGCGGAGCGTGCAGGCGGGGTCGCTGAGATACATCAGCACGAGCCTGCCGACGACCGCATCGAAGCGCTCGTCCGTCGCAAAGGCATCCACGTCCGCGACGGCAAAGCGGCACCAGCCAAGGCCCATCTCGGCTGCCCGTGCCGACGCGCGCCTGACCGCGTCTTCGGAGCGGTCGATGCCGAGCACGCTTCCCCACGGCCCCACCAGCCTGGCGGCGAGAAAAGCAACGTCGCCGGCGCCGCAGCCAATGTCGAGGACGTGCATTCCGGCGCCGATGCCGGCGCGCCGGAAGATCTCCCCGGTCAGCTCGCCCCAGAAGGCCGACTGCATCGCCAACCGGCGGAACTCAGTCTCCGAATGGCCGAGGACATAGGGCAGGGTCGCTATCGCATCCATGATAACCTTCCCGGCCGGCGCGCGCGCCGCGCGCACGCGGCAAGGCCAGCTGCTCGACATGTCAGAGCCTCACCTTGCAGACCGCCGAAAAAGGATGTCGGTCAGAATCCAGTCCGCGCGTCGCGCGCGCGAACGCGAGATGACTTTCCATCGAATCGTCATCTCGCTCCACGTCATGCTTGGAGCATGACCTTTTCCGAAAACCGGTATCCAGCCCGGAACAAGTCCGGGCCAGGCTTTTTCGGGACCATGCTCTGGTCGGATCGCTGCGACCGTGCGCACTGCGCAGTTGCGCCAGGCGGCAGAGATTGACCGGCAGCAGCAGCACATGCAGCAGCAGGACGGGCGCGAGACCGTCCAGATAGCCGTAGGCAATGAAAGCCATATTGCTGGCGATCGCGACCCAACGCAGTGCGCTCATCGATCGCATGCAGAATGTGGCAAGCACAAGGCCAGCGGCGGCAAAGCCTACTCCGTCGATGGCCGACACGTCGCTCATCCGATTTTTCCTTCTTGCTGCGCTGAACTGTGCGAGACGCATTGGCGTGTTCATGCTCTCGCCCGCACCAGTCGCGCTGGGCTCAATTTCTAGGCGATCTCGGGGCGCGCGCGCTTGGACTGGCGCGACAATTGGTCAGGACTGGAGCGTCCAGCTACGGCGTGCATTCATCGTGTACTCATGGCGTGTATTCATGGCGCGTATTCATAATGTGCGCGACCATCCAAGCGGGACGCGCGGAGCATAGCTGTTGTCCGTGACCTGCGCTGTTCCCTAGGGAACATTGCCGCCGAGAGGGCCCGTCAGTCACGCCCCGCGTCGGGCACATATTCGATTACGCGAGCGGACGGCGAACCCCAATTTCGCTGCGCCCACGAGCCATCCTGGCGCAAAAAGCTCCCGGGAACTTTGAACGCTGGCCTCGGTCGAGCGACAAAACTGGATGCGGTTCGTCTGGGCAGCCCGCGCGCAGGTCGTGCACATCGAGCTGGGGCCTGGCCATGAGCGTTTCGAGTGGCGTCGCGACTGTCGGCAACGGCACGGTAGTTCGATTCTCGACCGCGGATTATGCGCCGCACGAGCGCCTTGAGGCGGTGCATGAGATCTTCGGTCGAAACCTGCAGAAGGTGCACGTGGAGCCCCTCGCGGGGGAATCCTTTCATACGGCGGTGACCCTGCGCCGGATGCCGGGCCTGTCTCTGTATACGGCCTCCCGTTCAGCAGCGATCTATCGTCGCTCGCGCGAGCTCATCGAGCACGATGACGTCGTGGTGATCGCCGGGTTCACTTCCAACTACGAGGTCCATCACCTCGGCCGCACGCTCAACATGGGGTGCGGCGAAGCAGTCATCCTGACCGGGGCCGAGCCTGCTTCGTTCGGAGGACCTGCGCAGAATTGCGTCAACCTGCTGCGCGTGCCCGTGCGTCTGCTCTCGCCCTTTGTTGCCGACCTCGAAGCCACGTACGGCCGGACAATTCCCGCAAACAGTTCCGCGCTGCAGCTTCTGGTCGCCTACATCGGCATCCTCGAGAAAATGGATGCTGTTGCCGCACACGACCTGGAACGGCCGATGGTCACGCATATCCACGATCTCATGGCCCTCGCCATCGGGGCAACGCGGGACGCGACAGAGATCGCCAAGAGCAGGGGTGCGCGGGCGGCGCGGTTGCGCGTCCTCAAGGAGGACATCGCAAACTGCCTCGACCAGCCCGACCTGTCAGTGGCGACGATCGCCGCGCAGCATCGGGTCAAGCCGCGGTGGATCCAGCGACTGTTCGAAAGCGAGGGCACGACCTTCACCGAGTATGTCCTCGCGCAGCGCCTTGTCCGCGCGCACCGGCTGCTGACGGACGCACGCTATGCCGGCGAGAAGATCAGCGCCATTGCGCTTGATGCCGGGTTCGGGGATGTGTCCTACTTCAACCGCGTGTTTCGCCGACGCTATGGCGTGGCGCCGTCGGAATTGCGTGTCGGAGCAAGGTCCGGGAACTGACCGGCGGCGAATCCCCGGCTCGCGGCCCATTGCGCCACAACATTCATCGAAAGCGAGATCGAACGTTGGAGGCCAGTGGTTGAAGCTGCCGGTGTGTCAATTCAATGAGCGTCCGTGACCGCCAACGCCGCCCGCGCGCCTCCGCATGCTTGGAGCATGATCTTTCCCGAAAACCGTATCCACTTTTCGGGATCATCCTCTACTCCGCCCGGAGCCCCGCCTCCTTGATCACTTTGGACCATTTCGCCATCTCGGCGCGAAAGAAGTGCGTGCACTCCTCAGGCGTATTGACGACGGCCTCGAAGCCGAGCGCGTCGAGGCGCTCCTTGACGTCGGCCATCCCGACGCTTGCGACAATCATGCGATGAAGCTGGGCGATGATCTCCTTCGGCGTGCCTGCTGGCACCACCACAGCGGCCCAGCTCGTACCCTCAACGTCCGGATAGCCGGCCTCTGCCATGGTCGGCGTTTCGGGCAAGGCCCTGCTGCGCGCTTTCGACGTGACCGCCAGCGCCCGCAGCTTGCCGTCTTTGACAAGCGGCACGGCCGGCGTGATCGCGCCAAAGGACAACGGCGTGTGACCCGCAGCCGTCGCGCCGATCGCCGGGCCGCCGCCATTGAACGGCACGTGCACGAGATCGGGCGCCAGCGAGAGCCGGAAAAGCTCGCCCACGAGCTGGGGCGGCGTACCCACGCCGGGCGACGCAAAGCTGTATTTGCCGGGATTGGCTTTGATCAGCGCCAGCAGTTCCTTCACGCTGTGCGCCGGCACCGATGGATGGGCCGTCAGTACGACCGGCTGGACGGCACCAAGCGTGACCGCCTCGAAGTCGCGCATCGGATCGTAGGGAACGTAGGCGTAGAGGAACGGATTGTTGACATGGCCTCCGCCGGTCACGAGCATGGTGTGACCGTCGGGCGCTGCCTGTGCCGCGCGTCCGCTTCCCACATTGCCGCCGGCCCCGACAACGTTCTCGATGTAAAACTGCTTGCCTGTCTGCTCGGACATCTTTTGCGCGATCAGCCGCGCGAACACGTCGGTCGGACCGCCCGGCGCGAACGGAACGATCACACGCACCGGCCGTGCTGGATAGGCTTGCGCGCGGGCGACGCGCGACGACGCCGGAAGCGCAAGCACACCGGTGACGAGATGCAGAAACCGCCGACGGGAGCATTCCATGCGTTCCCTCCCCGGAGCAGGCAGCCGCGCACAGACTGCTACAAATGCGGGCTCCGCGCCACCCGTGGCAACCGGTGGCGCGTGTGTGGCGAAGCGGTCATCCTGACCGGGGCCGAGCCGCCGGTCGCTGTTCGCCCTTGATCTGGGTACGGTGCATGACCCGGCGCGAATTTGGATCGAACGCGTCGCGTCGATGCATAGTGCAGCGATTGTCCCAAAGGACAAGATCGCCGACGCGCCAGACGTGCTCCCAAGTGAATTCCGGCCGATCGACGAAGCTCCACAGTTCGTCGAGCAGCGCTTCGGAATCTGTCAGCTCGAGCCCGACCAGATAAGCGTTGCGCCGACGGCCGAGATACAGCATCCGCCGACCCGTGTCAGGGTGCTCGCACACCAGTGGATGCACCGCGCCCGGCGAGGTCAACGGATCGTCGGTAGCCGTCACACCTTGCCGCACGTAGCCGCCGCTGTTGTAGGTCCCATCGTGCTTGATCTTGAGAGCCGCGATGGCGTCCTTGAGACCTGCCGGCAGCGCGTCGTAGACGGCGTACATGCTGCAAAAGGACGTATTTCCGCCAGAGGGCGGCACTTCGAGCGAGTACAGCATGCTCGCCTTGGGCGGAACGTCGAGATAGGACATGTCGGTGTGCCACACGGCCTCGCCATCGCCGAGGCTGCCGATCGCTTCACCGTTCACCTTGACGTTGGAGACGACGTAGATTTCCGGCAAGCCCTCGACGAAACGGCGGCCGTTCTCCTGGATCGGCGCCCAGTCCAGATCGCCGAAGCGACGGCTGAATGCGATCAGATCCTGGTCGCTCAGCATCTGCCCACGGACGAGCACGACGGAATATTCGTGCCATGCCCGTGTGAGCGCCTCGAACCCCGCGCCGTCGATGTCTCTGAGGTCGACGCCTCTGATCTCCGCCGCAAGCGCCGCGCCCGTCGGAACCACTTCCAGCGTGCCGGCGGCGGCATGACGTGGGGGCGTCGTCTGTGCGCTCATCGTCATCGTTTCCTCCAGCCTTCGACCTGGTCCCGGCAAGCACGCGGCCGGCCGGGCATCGACCTCATTATCGCGGCCTGATACTGGACGCCCGGATCACCTTGCCCCATTTCTCGAATTCGGCCTTGGCAAGGTCCGCAAATTCCTCCGGCGTGCTCCCGACCGGATCGAATCCGAGCACCGCAAGACGCTCCTTCATGTCAGGCGATGCGACGATCTGCACGATCTCGCGGCGAAGAAAAGCGATGATCTCTTTCGGCGTTCCAGCCGGGACGACGATTCCCTGCCAGTTATCGCCCACAACGGCCGGATAGCCGGCCTCCGCCGTCGTCGGCACGTCCGGCAGCGCCGGCGTACGTGCCTTGCTCGTTACCGCGAGGCCTCGCAGTTTGCCTTCGATCACCTGCTCCGCGGCGGGCGACGGCGAAGCGAAACAGATCGGGGTATGGCCCGCGACCGTTGAGCCGACGGCCAATCCCGCGCTGTTGAACGGCACGTGCACGAGATCGAGACCAAGCGAAAGGCGGAACATCTCGCCTACGAGATGCCCCGGCGTTCCGGTCCCCGGCGACGCGTAGCTGTACTTGCCGGGACTCGCCCCGATCAGCGCGACGAGCTCCTTGACAGTGTGCGCCGGCACCGACGGGTGCACCGCAATCACCAAGGTGGTGGCGACCGCGAGCGTAACCAGGTCGAACGACTTTCCCATTTCGTACGGAACGGCCGGATAGAGTGTCGGATTGATCACGTAGCTCGGATTGATCATGAGCAGCGTGTAGCCGTCCGCTGGCAGCTTTGCCACGCGGCCCATGGCGATGTTGCCACCGCCGCCGCCCATGTTCTCGACATAAAACTGTCTGCCCACGCGCTCCGACAGCTTTTGCGCGATGAGCCGGGTGATCACATCGGTCGGACCGGCCGGCGCGTAGGGAACGACCACTCGCACCGGCCGGTCGGGATAGGTTTGGCCCCGGGCGACATGTGCGAGACTCGAGAGCGCAGCAGCCGCCGCGAGCTCAAGAAATCGACGGCGTGCAAATGCCATGGTCTTTCCTCTCGGAAATTCCAACGACGTGTCGATTTTCTTGCTTCTTGAGACAGGGCTCGGAAATTAGAGCCGTCCTGCACTGTCTGAAACGTACAACTTTCCTGGCCTTCGCGCCAGGGTATCGCCGCCTTGGTACGGCGCAAGACACGAGCGCATGGGCGCGCCTTTGCGCGCCCTAACCCCCGCGTTCGAGCGGGCTCTGTTCAAGCCGGCTGCTTCAAGGCAGCGGCGTCGACCGGCATCTTCCGCAAGCGTTTGCCGGTTGCGGCAAAGATCGCATTTGCCACCGCGGGAACGATGGCGGACGTGCCGGCCTCGCCCATGCCGCCCGGCGGCTCGGAATTTTGCACGATGTGGACCTCGACAACCGGCGCCTCGTTCATGCGCAGGATCTGGTAGCTGTCGAAGTTGGCCTGCTCGACCCGGCCGTCCTTCAGCGTGATCTTGCCATACAGCGCCGCCGTGATCCCGAATATGGCCGCACTCTGGATCTGCGCGTGCACGGTGTCGGGATTGACGACGGTGCCGCAATCGACCGCGCAGACGACGCGACGAACGCGAACCGTGCCATCCTTCGCCACTTCGACTTCGGCGACGTGCGCCATGTAGGTCGCGAAGACGTGCTGGAGGGAGACTCCGCGCCCGGCCCGCTCAGGCAACGGCCGTCCCCAGCCGGCCTTTTCCGCCGCGAGCGCAAGCACGGCCTTGGCGCGCGGCGTCTTGTCGAGGAGCGCGAGCCGATAGGCGACCGGATCCTGCTTCGCCGCCGCCGCCAGTTCGTCGATGAAGCTCTCGGTCACGAAGACATTGTGTGATGGCCCGACGCTGCGCCAGAACGCAGTCGGAATACCCGGAGGCTCCACCCGCACGTATTCGACGTGCATATTCGGGAGGTCGTAGACGAGGTCGATGGCGCCTTCGGTGCTGTCGGGATCGAGGCCGTCCTTGAACCCGGGCGGCAGCCATCGCGCGATGACCGAGGATCCCGCAAAGCGATTGCTCCAGGCGACCGGCGTGCCTTTCGCATCGAGGCCGGCGGACAACCGGTCGAACCAATAAGGCCGATACATGTCGTGTTGGATGTCTTCCTCGCGCGTCCATACGACTTTGACGGGACCGTCGACCTGCTTGGCGATCTCGACGGCGCGAAAGACACCATCGGCTTCCAGCCGGCGGCCGAACCCGCCGCCGATCAGATGATTGTGCACGACCACCTTGTCCAACGGCAGGCCGGCGGCCTTGGCTGCGAACGCCTGCGCGCGCGCGACAGCCTGGCTGCCGACCCAGACTTCGCATCCGTCCGGGCGGACGTGAACCGTGCAGTTCATCGGCTCCATGGTCGCGTGGGCGAGGAACGGAACGTGATAGGTCGCCTCGACCCTGGTGGCGGCGCTCGCCATCGCCTTGTCGACATCGCCGATGTTCTGCGCAACGGCGCCCGGCTTGAGAGTCGCCTGTTCCAGCTCAGCCGCGATCGCGCCGGTCTCGAGCTTTGCATGCGGACCGTCGTCCCATTCGATCACCAGGGCCGCGAGCCCTTTCTTCGCCGCCCCCATGTGATCGGCGACGACTGCGACGGCATCGTCGAGCCGCACGATCTGGCGCACGCCTTTGACAGCCTTGGCGGCGGCATCGTCCACGCTCTTCACGCGGCCGCCGAACACTGGCGATTGCACAAGCGTCGCAATCTTGACGCCGGGCGGCCGAACGTCGATGCCGTAAACGGCCGTTCCATTGACCTTCGCGGGCGTGTCGAGCCGCTTGGCCGGGGTGCCGATCAGCTTGAAATCCTGCGGTTGCTTGAGCGCGACATTTGCCGGGACGGGCATCCCGGCCGCATCGGCGGTGAGTTCGCCATACGCGATGCGTCTGCCGGTCGGCGCGTGAACGACTTCGCCGCGTTCCGCGCGGCAGGCCGCCGGATCGACATTCCAGCGTTTCGCCGCCGCCGCCACGAGCATGGTCCTGGCCACCGCACCGGCCTGGCGCAGCGGCTGCCACGCCGCGCGCACCGCGTTCGAGTTGCCGGTCGCCTGCACCCCAAGCAACGGGTTGGCGTAGAGCTTTTCGTTGGGCGGCGCGTGCTCGAGCTGCACCTGCTTGAGGTCCACCTCCAGCTCTTCGGCGATCAGCATCGGGATCGACGTGTAGGTGCCCTGCCCCATTTCGACATAAGGCATGGTCAGGACGATCTGGCCGTCACGTCCGATGCGGACGAAGGCGTTGGGCGTAAAAGCCTCGCCGGTGGCCGCTGCGGCTTCGCCGGTCGCAAGCGGCAGGCTGAGACTGAGCATCAGGCCTCCGCCCGCGGCGGCTCCGGCCCGCAGCAAGCTCCGGCGGGAGAGGGCGGTTGCCGATGGCTGTTCATGCCGACCGGAAGCCTGGGACGCTTGGTGATCCGTGATCATGGTTGCCTCCCTCTCAGCTCGCTGCCTGCTTGATCGCGTCGCGAATGCGCGCGTAGGTCCCGCAGCGGCAGATGTTCCCGGCCATTGCGTCCTCGATGTCGGCATCGGTCGGCTGCGGCTTGCTGGCAAGGAGTGCCGCCGCGGACATGATCTGGCCCGACTGGCAGTAGCCGCATTGCGGCACCTCGCGCTCGACCCAGGCCTTCTGGATCCTGGCGCCCGCCGCTGTCGTGCCGATCGCCTCGATGGTGGTGATCTCGGAGCTGCCGATGCTGTCGATCGGGGTGATGCAGGAACGCGTCGGCTCGCCGCCGACATGCACCGTGCAGGCGCCGCACAGCGCCATGCCGCAGCCGAATTTCGTGCCGGTCATGCCGAGCACGTCGCGCAACACCCAGAGGAGCGGCGTGTCGCCGTCGACATCGACGCTGTGCGTGCTGCCGTTGACTTTGATGGTGAATGCCATGGCCTGCTCTCCTTTTCAACTCGTTAAAAGCACTGCAT
>DATFWC010000331.1:0-16138 GCA_035259885.1 Xanthobacteraceae bacterium | reverse complement strand
ATGGATCTGCAGAAGCAGAAGGCGCGCGCCTCGTGGGCGGGCTCGGGCGAAGCCGCGACCGACGCGGTGTGGTTCGCGCTGCGCGAGAAGGTCGGCGCCAGCGAGTTCCTCGGCTACGAGACCGAGAGCGCGGAAGGCGTGGTGGCGGCGCTGGTCCGCGACGGCAAGGAGGTCGACGCGCTCAAGGCGGGCGAGAGCGGCGCCGTGGTGCTCAACCAGACCCCGTTCTATGCCGAATCCGGCGGCCAGGTCGGCGATACCGGCGTGATGACGGCGGACGGCGTGCGCTTTCGCGTCACCGATACGCAGAAGAAGGCCGGCGATGTGTTCGTGCATTCTGGCACCGTGGAGCAGGGCACGCTGAAGATTGGCCTGCCGCTGGCGCTCGATGTCGAACACGCACGGCGGCGCGCGATCCGCTCCCATCACTCGGCCACCCACCTGCTGCATGAAGCCCTGCGCCAGGTCCTGGGCGACCACATCGCGCAGAAGGGATCGCTGGTGGCGCCCGACCGGCTGCGCTTCGATTTCTCGCATCCCAAGCCGATCACGGCGGATGAGATCGCGCGCGTCGAAGACCTCGCCAACGACAAGGTGCTGGAAAACGCGCCGGTCATCACGCGGCTGATGGCGGTGGACGACGCCAAGGCGTCCGGGGCGCGCGCGCTGTTCGGAGAGAAGTATGGCGACGAGGTACGCGTGGTCGCCATGGGGGACGGCGGCCACAATACGATGGGGTGGTCGGTCGAGCTGTGCGGCGGCACTCATGTGCGACGCACCGGCGACATCGGCCTGATCACGGTGGTGGCCGAGGGCGCGGTGGCCGCCGGCGTGCGGCGCATCGAGGCGCTGACCGGCCAGGCGGCGCGCAAGCACCTGAATAATATCGTGCAGCTGGCAAAGGCGACCTCGTCCGAGCTCAGGGCGCCGCTCGAGGACGTGCCGCAGCGCGTCGTCTCGCTGCTCGACGAGCGCAAGCGCCTCGAGCGCGATCTCGCCGACGCGCGCAAGAAGCTCGCCATGGGCGGGGGCGGCGGCGGACCGAGCGCCGATCAGGGATCGAACATCGTCGACATCAAAGGCACTAAATTTTTCCGCCTGGCTGTCAATGGCCTCGCCAACAATGAGCTGAAGTCGCTGGCCGACGAAGGCAAGATCAAGGTGGGCTCGGGCGTGGTGGCGGTGGCCAACACGGCGCCCGACGGCAAGGGCGGGCTCGTGGTCGGCGTCACCGAGGACCTCGTGTCGCGCTTCAACGCCGTCGACCTGGTGCGCAAGGGCGCGGAAGCCCTGGGCGGCAAGGGCGGCGGCGGGCGGCCCGACATGGCGCAGGCCGGCGGACCCGACGGCTCGAAGGCTGCGGCCGCGCTTGACGCCATTGAAATGGCGCTCGGCGGCAGTTGAAGCATCCGGTTGTGCGCTGACATCGGCAGGGGGGCCAACTGGAACACGCACCTTGGCTCAAGGACGTCCTCGTCTTCCTCGTCGTCGCCGGCCTCATCGTTCCGCTGTTCCATCACGCCCGCATCGGCGCCGTTCTTGGCTTCCTCGTCGCCGGTCTGGTGGTGGGTCCCTTTGGGCTCGGGCTGCTGATCCCGGACTATCCCTGGGTCGGCTATCTGACCATTGAGGACCGCGCGCGCGTGAACCTGTTCGCCGAGCTCGGCGTGATATTTCTGCTGTTCACGATCGGCTTGGAGGTCTCGCTCGCGCAATTGTGGTCATTGCGCCGCTACGTGCTCGGGCTCGGCGGCCTGCAATTCCTGCTGTCGGCGATCGCCATCGCCGGCGTGATCGCGGCGGCCGGCCATGGCACGGGCGCCGCGATCGTCCTCGGCGCCTGCCTTGCGATGTCGTCGACCGCCGTCGTGCTGCAGGTGCTCGAGGAGCAGGGCCGCGCCGGAACGCCGCTCGGACGCGTGGCCGTCTCGGTGCTTCTGTTCCAGGACCTGATGGTGGCGCCGGTCCTGTTCGTCACCGAGGCGTTCGGCCGCGGCGGCGAAGGCGCGGCGCTGGCGCTGGCGCTCGTGCTTGCGTTGCTGCAGGCGGTGGCGGTGGTCGGCATCATCTTCGGTGCCGGCCATTACGTGTTGCGGCCGCTGCTGCGGTTCGCTGCCAGGACCGGAAGCCGCGATCTCATCATGGCGATCACCCTGCTGATCGTGGTCGGCACCGCGGTCGCCACCGGGATGGCGGGGCTGTCCACCGGGCTGGGCGCCTTCCTGGCCGGCCTGCTGCTCGGCGAAACCGAGTATCGCCATCAGATCGAAGTCGATCTCGAGCCGTTCAAAGGCTTGCTGCTGGGATTCTTCTTCATCGCCGTGGGCATGACGATCGACGCGCGCGCCGTGTGGGCGCATGTCTCGCTCGTCGTGTTCGCCGTCACCGGGTTGCTGCTGCTCAAGGCCGTCGTTCTGTTCGCCGCCAGCCGCACCGTCGCCCTCCCGCTGGCGATCGCCGGCGAGGCCGCGATCCTCATGTCGCAGGCGGGCGAATTCGCCTTCGTCGTCATCGGGCTGGCAAGCACCATGAAGCTGCTGCCCGGCGAACTCGCACAGCTTGCGCTGGCGGTGGTCGGCCTGTCGATGGTGGCGACGCCGCTCCTGGCCGTCGTGGCGCGCCACGTCGGCGCGCGCCTGCAGCAGGCCGATCACCGCGTCAAGGTGCCGGACGGTGAGATCGCGGAGGCCAGGGACCACGTGATCATCGGCGGCTTTGGCCGGGTCGGTCAGACCATTGGGCGCGTGCTCGCGGCCGAGAACGTACCGTTCGTCGTGCTCGATGCGGATGCCGCGCTGGTGGCCGGGCATCGCAAGGCCGGCAGCACCGTGTATTTCGGCGACGCGAGCCGCGCCGAACTGCTCGAGCGGGCCGGCGCGAAGCGGGCGCGCGCCTTCGTCGTCACTGTCAATTCTGCGCTTGCCGCGGAGCGCATGATCGTGGCGATCAAGAAGCTGCGGCCGGATGCGCCCGTGTTCGCCCGTGCGGTCGATCCCGAGCACGCGGCGGCGCTCGTCCGGCTCGGCGCCGTCGAGGTCATCCCCGAGGCCGTGGAAGCGAGCCTGCAGCTGGCAGCGCGCGTCCTCGAAGGTCTCGGGCTTCCCGAGGATGCCGTGGTTCATCGCGTGTCGCGCATCCGCGAGGACGAGCTTGGTCGCCTCGTCGGGCCGTCGTAAAAAAGAGGCCCCGTCGTGCGGGGCCTCGAACGCGATCGCGGCCGGCGACGCGATCCACGTCAGTGCTTCTTGTTCCAGATGGCGTTCGACGTGGCGTTGAGCCGCGCGTTGAGGACGGCGCGGTCGAACGGGGTCAGCGTGCCGCCGTGCGCGGCGCGCATCAGCCGCTCCTCGCGGCGAATGAAGGCCTCGCGCTTCTCCAGCTTCACGAACTCGCGGGCCGTGAGTGAGCCGTTGGCGACGCCCTTCAGGATCCGGTACTGCTGGTGCAGCTGGCGGCCGTTGACGCCGGCCGAGGCCGGAGCCGAGATCACGGTCGCGGCGAGCGCACTCGCCAGGACGGTGGCAGTGACAAGCTTCAGGTTCATGACGCATCTCCATCAAAGCGACACCGACCATTCGGTATCGCGCTGATGGGTCGAGGCCCGCAGCGACCGAGTTCGCGCATGACAAATGTTTAATGCGCCAGACAGTCGGCCGTCATCTAGGTGTACGGCGATTCAGGAATGACGCTCTGTACGCGCGCGCACAGATGTACGGCGGTTCAGGAAATCGCAGTCGTACGCGCCGCAATGTGCTGGCGCTCACAATCGATGTGACCAATGACACATGGCGTGACTAGCCTGCCATTGCCTGCTTGAGATTCTCGTCGACCTTGTCGAGGAAACCGGTGGTCGAAAGCCACTTCTGGTCGGCGCCGACCAGCAGCGCCAGGTCCTTGGTCATGTATCCGGACTCCACGGTGCCGACCGTGACCTGCTCCAGCGTTTCGGCGAAGCGCGCCAGCTGCGCGTTGTTGTCGAGCTTGGCGCGATGGGCGAGTCCTCGCGTCCAGGCGAAGATCGAGGCAACCGAATTGGTCGAGGTCTCGCGCCCCTTCTGGTGCTCGCGGTAGTGGCGCGTGACGGTGCCGTGCGCGGCCTCGGCCTCCACCGTCTTGCCGTCCGGCGTCATCAGCACCGACGTCATCAGCCCGAGCGAGCCGAACCCTTGCGCCACCGTGTCCGACTGCACGTCGCCGTCGTAGTTCTTGCACGCCCACACGTAGCCGCCCGACCACTTCAGCGCGGCCGCCACCATGTCGTCGATCAGGCGGTGCTCGTAGGTGAGCTTGCGCTTCTCGAATTCGGCCTTGAACTCCTTGTCGTAAGTCTCCTGGAAGATGTCCTTGAAGCGGCCGTCATAGACCTTGAGGATCGTGTTCTTGGTCGAGAGATACAGCGGATAGCCGCGCGCCAGCGCGTAGTTCATCGAGGCGCGGGCGAAATCGCGGATCGAGTCGTCGAGATTGTACATCGCCATGGCGACACCGCCGCCCGGGAAGTCGAACACCTCCTGCTCGATCTTCTTGCCGTCGGCGCCGACGAAGCTGATCGTCAGCTTGCCGCTGGTCGGGATCTTGATGTCGGTGGCGCGATACTGGTCGGCGTAGGCGTGGCGGCCGATGATGATCGGCTTGGTCCAGCCCGGCACCAGGCGCGGCACGTTGCGGCAGATGATCGGCTCGCGGAAGATCACGCCGCCGATGATGTTGCGGATCGTGCCGTTGGGCGAGCGGTACATCTTCTTGAGGCCGAATTCCTTGACCCGCGCCTCGTCGGGCGTGATCGTGGCGCATTTCACGCCCACGCCGTGCTTCTTGATCGCCTCGGCGGCGTCGATCGTGATCTGGTCGTCGGTCTCGTCGCGCTTCTGGATGCCCAGGTCGTAGTAGATGAGGTTGATGTCCAGGTAGGGATGGATCAGCTTGTCCTTGATGGTGTGCCAGATGATCCGGGTCATCTCGTCGCCGTCGAGCTCGACGACCGGATTGGTCACTTTGATCTTCGCCATGAAGCAAACCTTCGCGCATGCTGTGGAGGTCCGGCACGGGCAACCGCGGCGTGCGCTTCTCGCCGAATCCCGCCCCGACGGGCGCCGCTATAGCATCGGCGCGGGGCAGAACGCCACCGTCTTTCCCTCACGTCCGGGCCCCGCTATCAGGCGGTGGGGCGCTAGGAGCCTTTTTCGCTGGTGGAACAATGCCGGGTGCCGGCACCGACAAGACCAAGGCCTGGGTCGCGGAGGCCGGCCCCATCGTCGTCCTGGTCGAGCCGCAGCTCGGCGACAATGTCGGCGCGGCGGCGCGCGCCATGGCGAATTTCGGCCTCGCGACGCTGCGCCTGGTGAAGCCGCGCGACGGCTGGCCCAATCCGCGCGCCTGGGTGGCGGCGTCGGGCGCCGACCGCATCCTCGACCAGGCGCAGGTGTTCGACACCGTGGCGGCGGCCATCGGCGATTGCCACTACGTGCTGGCCACCACCGCCCGGGCGCACGACCAGGCCAAGCCGGTGGTGGCGCCCGACGCCGCCGCACAGGCGATGGCGCCGCGCATCGCGGCGGGCGAGCGGGTGGCGGTGCTGTTCGGGCGCGAGCGCTACGGCCTGGAGAACGCTGAAATCTCACTCGCCGACCGCATCGTCACGCTGCCGGTCAACCCGGCCTTCGCCTCGCTCAACCTGGCGCAGGCCGTGCTGGTGATCGCCTACGAGTGGTTCAAGCTCACCAGCGGCGGCGTGCTCCCGTTCGCCATGCCGCAGAAGTCGCAGGGCGCGGCGCGCGAGCAGCTGCTGGCGTTCTTCGCCATGCTGGAGCGCGAGCTGCACCGCGTCGAGTTCCTGCGTCCGCCGGAAAAGTGCGAAACGATGCTCATCAACCTGCGCAACATTTTTCATCGCATGGAGCTGACGTCCCAGGACGTGCAGACGCTGCACGGCGCCATCCTGGCCATCGCCGAGGGCCGCAAGGGGCCGGCGCGCGGCGGCGTGCTCGACGGCACCGAGGCCGAGATGCTGCGAAAGCTGCTGGCCGAGCACGGCGAGGGGCGGGTGCCGTCGGAACGCGGGCCGGTGCGCGGCCTCGCCCGCCTGCTGCGCCGCAATCCGACCGACGCCGAGCGCGCCCTGTGGGACGCGCTGGTCAATGACCGCCGCTTCGCCGGCCTGGGCTTCAAGCGGCAGACGCCGATCGGCGCGCATATCGCCGACCTGGTGTCGTTCCCGCTGCGCGCGGTCATCGACATCGTGCCGGACGACGAGAGCGAGGCGGCGGCAGTGTCCCGCCGCGACAAGCGCGCGTGGCTGGCGGAGCGCGACTATCGCGTGATCGAGGTGCGGGCCGCCGACATCGAAGCCGACGTGAATGCGGTGCTCGAACGATTGAACGCAGCAATCATGTAGGGTGGGTTGAGGCGACCCGCTCCGTGTGCGAGCGCCACACGGCATGCCGCGCCGAAACCCACCGACAACGGCCGCTTGGTGGGTTTCGCCGCGCGACGCTGCGGCGGCAACGCAAGACCATGCCACGCGGCTCAAACCACCCTACGATCGGCGAGCTATTCCGGCTGCCCCAGCATGCGAAAAACCTCCTCGAGCTGCGGGCTCGGCGGCAGGTTGAGGGTCTCGCCGGTCGGCAGCTTTCGCAGGAACCACTTGTTGTAGAGCTCGGCCAGCCGCCGCTCGCCGGCGATGCGCGCGAAGGTGCGCTCGACCAGGGCGGCAAAGGCCGGATCGTCGCGCCGGTAGACCAGGCCGTAGGGATCGTAGGACAGGTACTCGCCCACGACCTTCATGTCCTTCGCGGCGGCGGCGGTGGCGATGAAGCCGTAGAGCAGCACGTCGTCGGTGGCGAAGGCGTCCGCCTTGCCGGCGGCCAGCGTCTCCAGCGATTGCGCGTGATCGGGCGCCGTCACGATGGCGATGCCGAGCTTCTGCTTGTCGGAGAGCGTGCGCAGCGCCGCCTCGTTGGTGGTGCCGGCCGTCACCACCGCGGTCTTGCCGGCGAGGTCGCGGTAGGACCGCACGGACGACGTTCTCGGCACCATCAGCTTGGTGCCGGCGACGAAGAAGATCGGCGAGAACGCCACCTCCTTGCGGCGCTGGACGTTGGCGGTGGTGGAGCCGCACTCGAGGTCGATCTCGCCCGCTGCGACCTTCTGCAGGCGGTTGGCCGCCGTGACGGGAGAAAACGCAATCTTGATCTCCATGCCGTCGAGTTCGGTGGAGACGTCTTCCACGATCTCGCGGCAGAGGTCGATGGAGTAGCCGATCGGCTGCTGCCGCCGGTTCAGGTACGAGAACGGCAGTGAGCTCTCGCGATAGCCGAGCGTGATGGTGGCGCTGTCCCTGACTTTCTTGAGGGTGCCGGACAGCGCTCCGACATTCGACGCCTCCTGGGCGGCGGCTGGCATCGCAAGGGCCAGCACGGCCGCGACGGCGAAAGCCATGCGCGCCGCCAGGATGCGCGACATCGTCGTCCGGCAGGCGGCCGACACGGCACGCCTCACGCCGGTTGTGGCTTGAGCGCGGGCTCCACCACGGGCTCGTCCACTTTCTCGCCCTCCCACTTGGCCACCACGGCGGTCGCCAGCGTATTGCCGATCACGTTGGTGGCGGAGCGGCCCATGTCGAGGAACTGGTCGATGCCGAGGATCAGCAGCAGCCCGGCTTCCGGGATGTCGAAGCTCGCCAGCGTCGCCGCGATGACGACGAGCGAGGCGCGCGGCACGCCGGCCATGCCCTTGCTGGTCAGCATCAGCAGCAGCAGCATGGTGATCTGCTGGCCCAGCGGCAGCTCGATGTTGTAGGCCTGGGCGATGAACAGGGTCGCAAAGGTGCAATACATCATCGAGCCGTCGAGGTTGAACGAATAGCCCATCGGCAGGACAAAGCTGATGATCTTCTTGCTGACCGGGAATTTTTCCAGCTGCTCCATGGTCTTCGGGTAGGCGGCCTCGCTGCTGGCGGTGGAGAAGGCAAGCAGGAACGGCTCGCGCACCAGGTTGATCAGCCGGAAACTGTGGTGGCCGAAGATCAGGAAGCCGACGCCGATCAGCAGCGCCCACAGGACCACGAGCCCGAAGTAGAAATAGACGACGAACTTGCCGTAGGTCACCAGGATGCCGAGGCCCTGGGTGGTCACGATCGCAGCCATCGACGCAAACACGGCGATCGGCGCCAGCGCCATGATGTAACCGGTGATCGACAGGATCACGTGCGACAGCTGCTCGATGCCCTCGACCAGCTTGTGGGCGCGCTCGCCGAGCGCCGCGCAGGCGACGCCGAAGAACAGCGAGAACACGACGATCTGCAGGATCTCGTTGGTCGCCATGGCCTCGACGATGGAGCGCGGCACGAGGTGGGCCACGAACTCCTTCGCCGACAGTGACGCCACTTTGAGGTTGGTGGAGGCCTGCGCGTCGGGCAGCGGCAGGTTGAGGTTGTCGCCGGGCCTGAGCACGTTGACGAGAATCATGCCCACGAGCAGCGACACCAGCGACGCCGCGACGAACCAGGTCATGGCCTTGAGGCCGATGCGGCCAATGGTCTTCGTGTCACCCATGTGCGCCACGCCGACCACCAGCGTCGAGAACACGAGCGGCGCGATGATCATCTTGATCAGCCGGAGGAACACGTCGGTGATCAGCGAGATGTAGTCGGCAATCGATTTCGCGGTCTTCGGATCGGGCCACATGAGGTGGCAGGCATAGCCGACCGCGATGCCGAGGATCATGCCGATGAGAATGATGGTGGTGAGCTTCGAACGCATGGGCCGCCCCCAGGCAGAATCGAGGCTGGCAGCTTAGCAGAATCCGACGGTAGTTGATTGTAATTGCGCAGCGCTGCGATGCGGTGGACGCCCGGCGGCGCCGGCTTTCCCGGCGGTGTCCGGCAACCGCTACCGCTTCAGCGCCTTCCACGCGGCGGCGGTGCCGGCACGCACGAAGGCGGTATCGCTGGCGACTGCCAGGAAGCGGAAGCCGCGGGCGGCAAGCTCGTTCGCCCGCTCCGCCGTGGCCGTGTAGGCGCCGGCAATCTTTCCGGCCTTGGCGGCGGCCTTGCCGATCTCGTCGACCGCCGCATCCACCTCGCGGGAATGCGGATCGAGCGTCTTGCCGTCGCTGAGCGCCAGCGACAGGTCGGACGGGCCGACGAATACCGCGTCGATACCGGGCGTCGCCAGGATGGCGGCGAGGTTGCTCAAGGCCTTGCGCGTCTCGATCATCGCCAGCGTGACGACGTGGTCGTTGGCCTGCGCGACGTAGTCGCCGAGCTCCATGCCGTTGAGCATGAGAGCGCGCAGGGGACCGGAGCTGCGCTCGCCCAGCGGCGGATACTTTGCCGCGGCCGCAAACGCGCGGGCGTCTTCGACCGTGTTGATCATCGGCGCGATCACGCCTTCGGCGCCGAAATCGAGGACGCGGCTCGCCACCGCGAAGTCGCCGAGCGGAACGCGCACGACCGGCGCCGCGCCCGCCATGCGGACGGCGGCGATGCCGGCCGCCGTGGACTCCATGGTGTAGAGCCCGTGCTGCTGATCGAGGGTGACGGCCGGAAAGCCGGCGCGACCGATCAGCTCGGCGACGAGCGGCAGGCCGAGCCCGCACCAGCCGGTGTGGACGGTCTCGCCCGCGCGCAGGCGCCGGGCCAGGGAGAAGTTTTGGTTTGGCATCGATGGTCGCGGGAGACGTTCTGGAACCAGGAGGCGGTCACTTTAGCGCAAGAAAGCCGCCATGGAAGTCCCAAGTCGGTGCCTCCCGCGCCAGAACACGCGGAGCAGGGTCAGCCTTGACGATCGCCGCGGCGGCTGGCCGTCAACTGCCGGACTTGATCTGGGCGACGGCCTGCGCCAGCAGCTCGTCCATGGTGCGGCGGATCTGGTGATCCGACTGGGCGACGCCCTTGGCGTCGAAATCCTTGCGGATCTTGCCAAACACGTCTTGGTCGCCGGCCTCCTCGAAATCGGCCAGCACGACCTCCTTGGCGTAGGCCTGTGCCTCGTCGCCGGTGAGCCCGAGCTTGTCCGCCGCCCACAATCCCAGCATCTTGTTGCGCCGGGCCATCGCCTTGAACTTCGCCTCCTCGTCGAGCGCGAACTTCTTCTCAAATCCTTCCTCGCGCTTGTCGAACGTTGTCATGGTGGCCTCGTGCTGATGATAGCGCTCGGGCGGTTTGAAGGGCCCGCGCGAGCTTGCGCCTTGAATATCGTGCGAAAATGACCAAATCAACGCCCGCGCGGCGTCCACAGCGCCGCACCGCGCGATCCCGGCCCGCGATTGTGCTCCTGGTGGCGATCGGTTAGGTTGCGACAGCGGACGGGCAGGTGGCTCGATCTTCGAGTCGTACGCCCGGCCCTGCGCCGCGGAGCCCGAATCAACGAAAGCCACGGCACGAAATGGATTTCCTCAAGCCACGGTACATTCCGATGAGCCGCCGCCGCCGCATCTATGAAGGCAAGGCGAAGGTCCTGTATGAGGGACCGGAGCCGGGGACGCTGATTCAGCACTTCAAGGACGACGCGACCGCCTTCAACGCGAAAAAGCACCAGGTGATCGAGGGGAAGGGTGTCCTCAACAACCGTATCTCGGAATACGTGTTCCAGCACCTCAACGACATCGGAGTGCCGACCCACTTCATCCGCCGGCTCAACATGCGCGAGCAGCTGATTCGCGAAGTCGAGATCATTCCGCTCGAGGTGGTGGTGCGCAACGTGGCGGCCGGCTCGCTCAGCCAGCGGCTGGGGATCGAGGAGGGCACGCAGCTGCCGCGCTCGATCATCGAGTTCTATTACAAGAACGACGCCCTCGGCGATCCAATGGTGTCGGAGGAGCACATCACGGCCTTCGGCTGGGCGACGCCGCAGGAGATCGACGACATCATGGCGCTCGCCATCCGCGTCAACGATTTCCTCAGCGGCCTGTTCCTCGGCGTCGGGATCCGGCTGGTCGACTTCAAGATGGAGTGCGGCCGGTTGTGGGAAAACGACATGATGCGCATTGTCGTGGCAGACGAGATCTCGCCCGACTCGTGCCGCCTGTGGGACATCAAGTCGAACGAGAAGCTCGACAAGGACCGCTTCCGCCGCGATCTCGGCGGGCTCCTGGAGGCCTATGCCGAAGTCGCCAAGCGTCTCGGCATCATGGGTGAGAACGAGCCGCCTCGGGGCGCCGGGCCGGTTCTGGTCAAGGGTTGAGCCGCAGTACACGTCCCGGGCGCCGGCAACCGGGCCGTGTGATTTTCGGTGAAGCGTAGCGAGGAAAGGTTTGTCCCGGTCGAAACTGACCTGCGCGGCACTCGGCATTGTCTTCCTTGGCATTAGCGCCGGCCATGCCGAGGACTATCCTGTGCGGCCGGTACATCTGGTCGTTCCCGCCCCGGCCGGCGGCGGCATCGACGCCATCGCGCGCCACATTGCGCGTGGGCTCGAGCAGCGTCTCGGGCAGCCGTTCATCGTCGAGAATCGGCCGGGGCAGGGCACCTCGGTCGGCGGCGCCTATGTGGCCAAGGCGGCGCCGGATGGCTATACGCTGCTCATGGCGACCAGCTCCACCGTCGCCATCAATCCGAGCATCTACAAGAATCTGACCTACGATCCGGCCAGGGATTTTTCGCCCATCGCGCTGGTGGCGGCGGTCCCGTTCATCCTCATCGTGCATCCATCGCTGCCGGCGCAATCGATCGCCGATCTGGTTCGTCTCGCCGCGGCCAGTTCGGGCGAGCTGAGCTATGCCTCTGGCGGTGCCGGCGCCCCGCATCACGTCTATATGGAACTGTTCAAGAGCATGACGGAGCTGGACATCCGCCACATTCCCTATCGCGGCGGCGCGCCGGCGCTTACCGACGTGCTGGCCGGCCATGTCCCCATGATGTTTGCCGATGCCTCGCAGGCGCTGGAACTGATCCGGACCGGCCGCGTCAGGGCGCTTGCCGTCACGACCGGCACGCGGCTCGATACGCTGCCCGAGGTGCCGACCATGCATGAGGCCGGCCTCACCGGCTACGAGGCGAATGCCTGGCAATGCGTTGTGGCTCCGGCCGGGACGCCGGACGCGATCGTCGCCACGCTCAACGCGGCGCTCACCGGCATGATGGCGACGGCCGAGACCCGGAGCCATTTTCTCGCGCTCGGCATGCAGCCGCTGTCGAGCACGCCGGCGGAGCTCGGGCGCCACATCCAGAGCGAGATGCAACGCTGGGCTACGGTCGTCGGGAGTGCTGGTGCGGTCGGCGAATGAACGCGGGCTGACGCGAAAGGGGAGGGGCATGCCGAACGACATCACCATCGGACTGGTCGTTCCGTTCGCGACCGATTCCGTGCCGGACGAGGGATTGCAGATGTATCCCCACGTCCACTTCGTCGCGCGCGGCGTCGGCGTGCGTTCGTTGACGCCGGACGGCTACGACGCCGCCGTGGACGGGATCGTGCCGGCCGCCGAATATCTCGCCGCCCGGCAGGCAGATGCCATCATGGTGATCGGGACCTCGCTCACCTTCTACCGCGGCGCCGATTTTCATGCCGGGCTGATGGAGAAGGTGCGGGCCGCGACCGGGCTGCCGGCGAGCACCATGAGCCAGGCGATCGTCGACGGCCTCAATAGTCTTGGTGCGCGCCGCATTGCAGTCGCCACCGCCTATGCGGAGGAAGTGAACGGCCGCCTCAAGGCGTTCCTCGCGGCGCATGGGTTCGACGTGCTGGCGCTGGAAGGCTTTGGCCTGTTCGGCTTCGGCGAGGCGGACCGCAAGAGCAAGGACGACATCATCGCGCTGGGCACGAAAGCCTGCGCCGCGGCGCCTGCCGCCGAGGCCCTGGTGATCTCCTGTGGCGGCCTGCGCACGCTGGACGTGGCCGTGCCGCTCGAGCGCCAGCATGGCATTCCGGTGGTGGCCAGCACGCAGGCGGCCTTCTGGGCGGCGCTGCGCCTCATCGGCGACAGCGGGCAGCTCGCCGGCTACGGCCGCATGCTGGCGCAGGCGGGCGAGGTTGCGGCCGGCGCGCCGCCGCACGCGCCAGCACCCATCGAGCGTCGCGCATGAAGGCCCGCATCACCGTCACGCTGAAATCCGGCATCCTCGATCCGCAGGGCAAGGCGATCGAGGGAGCGCTGAAATCGCTCGGCGTTGCCGGCATCGCCAGCGTGCGTCAGGGCAAGGTATTTGATCTCGAGCTCGACGGCCGCGACCCGGCGCGCGCGCAAGCCGCGCTCCAGGAGGCTGCCGAGAAGCTCCTGGCGAACACCGTGATCGAGAACTATAAGATCGAGGTGGAGGCCGGATAGACGATGCCGCTGAAAGGGCCGCTTCTCGCGCTCGGGCTTGCCGTCGCGGCGAGCATGGCGACGTCGACCCCGGACGGCGACGCGCCCTGGCGCAGCCGAGCGGGCGACGCCGGCTGGAGCGAGGTGAAGTGGCCGTTCCTGCTCGATCAGTGGGGCATCGGCAAAGCGTTCCGTTGCGCCGCCGCCGACTGCGGCCAGGCGATGATGATCTACCTCCGGCCCAAGATCGGCTTCTGCAACTGCGCGACTGGCGTGTCGGACGACGCCGAGCTTGATCGCGTCGGTGACGTCGACCTGATCGGTCAGCGCTTCGCGCCGATCGGTGATGGCCGCCCGATCGCGGTCGCTTGGATGAACGGGCGCAGCCGCGCCTATACGGTCGAGCAGCGGCAGCCGCGCACCGCGCTGGCGCTCGCGTTCAACGACAAGTGCGACGTGGTGGTGGCGACGGTGGTGGGAGAGCGCGCGCTGCCGCCGGACGCCGAGCGCCTCGCGCTCGCCTTCCTCAACAGCAGGATGGTGCTGCGCTGGGTCGAAGCATCGCTCGGGTTGTAGATGAAAGCCGCCGTCCTGGTGTTTCCCGGAATCAATCGCGAGCGCGACATGGCGCGCACGCTGAAGCTCGTGTCGGGCCGCGAGCCCGCCATGGTGTGGCACGCCGACACAAGCCTGCCGGACGGCACCGATCTGGTCGTGGTGCCGGGCGGTTTCTCCTACGGCGACTACCTGCGCTGCGGCGCGATTGCTGCGCGCGCTCCAATCATGGATGCGGTGCGCGCCTTCGCCGCCAAGGGCGGGCTGGTGCTCGGCGTATGCAACGGTTTTCAGATCCTGTGCGAGGCGGGATTGCTGCCCGGCGTCCTGATGCGCAACACCCAGCTCAAGTTTCTCTGCCGCGACGTCTACCTGCGCGTCGAGCGCTCCGACACGCCGTTCACGCGCGGCTACAATGCCGGCCAGGTGATCCGCGTGCCGGTGGCGCACGGCGAGGGCAACTATATCGCCGACTCCGCGACGATCGCGCGGCTGGAGGATGAGGGAAGAGTGCTGTTCCGCTACAGCGACCCCAACGGGCGCATCGACCTCGACTGGAACCACAACGGCTCTATCAATGCCATTGCCGGCATCCTCGGTGAGCGCGGCAACGTGCTCGGCATGATGCCGCACCCGGAGAACCACGTCGAAGCCGCCATGGGCTGCACCGACGGGCGCGGCCTGTTCGCCGGGCTGGTGGACGCGCTGGCGCGCGCGGCCTGAGGCCGTTCTTCCTCGTCCCTTGCCTCTGCGGTAGCGACGGTTGCACTTCCGGCGCGCCCGCCCTATTGCTGGTTCTCGTCACGTTGGGTGGGGGCGTCGTGGCCAACAATATCGCGCGGAGCGCAGCCTTGATCGCCGGCCTAGTGGTATCGGGCTGCGCCGGGACGGGCGCCCTGTCGAATGCCCCGCCGTCGCCAGACCGGCCGGGGACCCGTATCACCTTGAATAACCCCGACCCGAACAAGTGGGCCGCCGCGGCGCGTCGCGCCAATACCCCGCCGCCGCGTCCCGGACAGGTCGCCCAAGTCTGGGTGTGCCGGCCGCTCGCCTGCGCCGGCAACGCCGTTGTCGGCATTCAGTCGCAGCCCAGCCCCACCCGCCATCCCGACCGTGCCGCGCTGGAGAAGATGGCCAAGTTCCTGCCGGCGCAGGCACGCGCCCAGGACGTGATGATGGAGGCGGCCTCCGACGGCGAGGAGCGCATGACGCCGCTGTCGAGCAAGGTGACGGAGGTCCGCGGTTATCCGGCGATCATGGCGGAAACGAAACGCACCTCGAAAAGCAAGGTCAGCTTCAGCCTGCGCGGCGAGTTGTTCATCGGCACCATGCTGGTGCACGTCGTCTCGCTGTCGACAGATCGGGCTGAGGCCAGGAAGCACTTCGATTCGTTCGTTGCCGCCATCGAGATTCTCGACGTGCCGCCGGCCGACGACCCGATCGGCGCCCCGGCGCAGGCCCCGGTCGCCCTCGAGAGCACGGCGACGCCGACACAGTAGCTCCAGGCGCCATCGCGGCCTGTGGTCTCATCACGGAAGTGGCTTGCGCGGCGGGACGCTTGCTCCCTACAAGCCTCCGTCAAATCGGAATTCCTCCGCCCGCATGATCCCCAACGAGCCGCAAATCACGCCCGAGCTGGTGGCCGCCCACGGCCTCACGCCCGAGGAATATGAGCGCATTCTCGCGCTCATCGGCCGCGCGCCCAGCGTCACCGAGCTCGGCATCTTCTCGGCCATGTGGAACGAACACTGCTCGTACAAATCGTCGAAAGTACACCTCCGCGGGCTGCCCACGTCCGCGCCGTGGGTGATCCAGGGGCCGGGCGAGAACGCCGGCGTCATCGACATCGGCGACGGGCTTGCCGCCGTGTTCAAGATGGAGAGCCACAACCACCCGAGCTACATCGAGCCCTACCAGGGTGCGGCGACCGGGGTGGGCGGCATCCTGCGCGACGTGTTCACCATGGGGGCGCGGCCGATCGCCTGCCTCAATGCTCTGAGCTTCGGCGATCCGGGCCATCCCAAGACGCGTCACCTCGTCGCCGGTGTGGTGGCGGGCATCGGCGGCTACGGCAATTCCTTCGGCGTGCCCACGGTCGGTGGCCAGGTGCGCTTCCACACGCGTTACGACGGCAACTGCCTGGTCAATGCCTTCGCCATCGGGCTCGCCGAGCGTGACCGGATCTTTTACGCCGCCGCGAGCGGCGTCGGCATGCCGATCGTCTATCTCGGCTCAAAGACCGGCCGCGACGGCATCCACGGCGCCACCATGGCGTCAGCCGAGTTCGGTGCGGATTCGGAGGAGAAGCGGCCGACCGTGCAGGTCGGCGACCCGT
>DATFWC010000330.1:0-3243 GCA_035259885.1 Xanthobacteraceae bacterium | reverse complement strand
GAAATCGGTGACGCCGTCCGGCGCCAATGGCGACCCGACCGTCGTGCTGCTCACGCCCGGCGTCTACAACTCGGCCTACTACGAGCACTCGTTCCTGGCCGACAAGCTCGGCATCGAGCTGGTCGAGGGCCGCGACCTCTTTGTCAAGGGCGACACGGTGTTCATGCGCACCACGGAAGGGCCCAAGCGCGTCGACGTGATCTACCGGCGCATCGACGACGACTTCCTCGACCCCCTCGCGTTCCGACCGGATTCGGCGCTCGGCGTGCCCGGCCTGATGTCGGTCTACCGGGCCGGCCATGTGACGCTCGCCAATGCGGTCGGCACCGGCGTGGCTGACGACAAGGCGGTCTACAGCTACATGCCGGACATCGTGAAATTCTATCTCGGCGAAGAGCCGATCCTGAAGAACGTCGCCACCTGGCGCTGCTGCGATGCCGAAGGCCTCGCCTACACGCTCGACCACCTGGAGGAGCTGGTAGTCAAGGAAGTGCACGGCTCGGGCGGCTACGGCATGCTGATCGGGCCGAAGGCCGACAAGACCACGGTCGCGGCATTCCGCGACAAGCTCAAGGCCAACCCGAAGAATTTCATTGCCCAGCCCACCCTGGCGCTGTCGACGGTGCCGACCTGCGTGGCCGCCGGCATTGCACCGCGCCATGTCGACCTGCGGCCATTCGTGCTCACCGGGCGCGACCGCATCCGCATCGTTCCGGGCGGCCTCACCCGCGTGGCGCTGGCAGAAGGGTCGCTGGTGGTCAATTCGAGCCAGGGCGGCGGCACCAAGGATACCTGGGTGCTGGATCGGTAGATCGACACCATGCTCTCGCGCACCGCCGACAGCATCTACTGGCTGACGCGCTACGTCGAGCGCGCCGAGTACCTCGCGCGCATTCTCGAGGCGACGCAGCGGCTGACCGCCCTGCCCCTCGCCTACACGGGCTCGACCAATGAATGGGAATCGGCTGTCGCCACCGCCGGCTGCGCCGCCGCGTTCTACAAGACCTTTCTCGACGCCAATGAGGAGACCGTCACCGAGTTCCTCGCCTTCTCCACGGTCAACCCCTCGTCGATCCGCAACTGCCTGGAGATCGCGCGCGGCAACGCCCGCGCCGTGCGCACAGCGCTCACCACGGAGATGTGGGACGCCATCAACGGCGCCTGGCTCGAGCTCAAGCGCTTCGGCGCCGGCCCGTTCACCCGCGAGGAGCTGGCGCAGTTCCTGCGCTGGGTGCAGGAATCGTCGCTGCGCGTCGACGGCTCGGCCTACCGCACCATGCTGCGCAACGACGCCTACTGGTTCTCCCGCCTCGGCCTGTTCATCGAGCGCGCCGACAACACGGCGCGCATCCTCGACGTCAAGTATCACCTGCTGCTGCCGGCTCAGCAGCACGTCGGCGGCCCGCTCGACTATTACCAGTGGGCGGCCATTCTGCGCTCGGTGTCGGCGCTGACGGCGTACCACTGGGTCTACCGCGAGAGCCTGAAACCCTGGCTCGTCGCCGATCTCCTGATCCTCAACGACCAGATGCCGCGCTCGCTCGCCAGCTGCTACGAGAACCTGGTGCGCCACCTCGACCTGATCGCCCGCGCCTACGGCCGCCAGGGGCCGGCGCAGCGGCTGGCGCGCAGCATCCGCACCCGCATCGAGAACAGCCGCATGGAGAATATTTTCCAGGAGGGTCTGCACGAGTTCATCAGCGATTTCATCGCCGACAACAACCGCCTCGGCACCGCCATTGCCGAGCAATATCTGACGTGAGTTGCCCGGCCGTCCCCGTGGACAAATCGGCGCCGATCGCCATGATGTCGGCGCCAAGGGTCAGCCATGCGTATCCACGTCTCCCACCAAACCCACTACCACTACGACACCGCGCCGAGCGGCGTGATCCAGACGCTGCGGCTCACCCCGCGCAACCACGACGGCCAGTACGTCGTCAGCTGGCGCATCGAGGTGTCGGAGGACTGCCGCCTGGACGTGCACGAGGACGCGTTCGGCAATATCGTCCATGCCTTCACGGCCGACGGGCCGTTTACCGGCCTGCGCATGCTGGTCGCGGGCGAGGTGGAGACGCAGGCGACTGACGGCATCGTGCGCGGCGCCGTGGAGCGGTTTCCCCCGAATCTATACCTGCGCGAGACGGCGCTGACCCGCGCCGATGCGGCGATCACCGAGTTTGCCCGCGCCTGCCGCGCTCCGGAGCCCTCCGACCGGCTGTCCGTGCTGCACCGCCTGCTGCATGGCGTGCGCCACGAGATCGTTTACGACACCGATCCCACCCACGTCGGCACCACCGCCGCCGAGGCGTTCGCGCTGCGGCGCGGCGTCTGCCAGGACCTGACCCACGTATTCATTGCGGCGGCGCGCAGCCTGGACGTGCCGGCCCGCTATATCGGCGGCTATTTCCATCGCGCCGACGGCGTGACCCAGCAGGAGGCCGGCCACGCCTGGGCCGAGGCCTTCGTTCCCGAGCTCGGCTGGATCGCCTTCGACCCGGCCAATGGCATCTGCGCCACCGACGCCCACGTGCGCGTGGCGGTCGGCCTCGACTATCTGGGCGCCGCACCGGTGCGCGGCACCCGCTACGGCGGCGACGGCGAGCGGCTCGCCGTGGCCGTGCATGTCGACCAGGCGGCGCGGCAGATCCAGAGCTGAGCCGCCGCGGCGCCAGCCATCCGATCCACGGCATCGCCATGACGGCATCAGAAAAATATCTCTACCATCAGATTCATCCGCTCAAGCTGCTCACCGACGTGGCCGCGGGATTTATCGCGCTCTATCCGCTGTGGCAGCACCGCTTGGCGCTGGCGGTACTCATCATGCTGGCGCCTCCGCCCGTCGCCTCATTCCTCGTGATGCGCTACGCGAACCTTGAGCCATACAAGCAATCCGCGCTCGGCCGGTATCTTGCACGGCACATGACCCACACCGTGGAAGCCATTCGCCTCCTGGGCATGATCGTCACGGCGTTCGGGGCCTGGTTCCATTCTGTTGCGGCGATAGTGCTCGGCGTGGTCGTCACCATCCTGGCATGGACGTGGGGATTGTTGCCGGCAAGCGGCTCGCGATCGACCGGTTGACGACAAAGGCGTGGATTCACCTTCCCGGGGCCACGCAGGGCGTTGCCGGGCCGCCTCCGGCATCTGCTATAAATGGCGCGCGGCTCCCGGGACTCGCCTAACGCCCATGACCTATTGTTGCGGTATCCTGCTTCGCGAAGGGCTGGTCATGGTCGCCGATAC
>DATFWC010000329.1:0-7761 GCA_035259885.1 Xanthobacteraceae bacterium | reverse complement strand
TCGACGTCGTACGACACGAGCTTCCAGATGCCGACGACTTTCTCGCGCTCATGGCCGGCGACGGCCGGCTGGGACATGAGACACGGCAAGACGACGAGCCATACTAGTTTGCGCATAACATCTCTCCTGTGATCGATCATCAGTCAGACGACAAACCGCCGAAGGAGCACGCACAGGCACGCGGCGCATTGCGATGGATCAAGTGCGCAGAAGGCGCGGCGTCATGTCGCGACGGCCCGTGACAGACAATCATCCGGTGCCGGCTTGCAGCGGCGTGAAACGGTGAGCTTTCAGGCTTCCACTGGCCGCCCCGGGGCCGTCTCCGCGTCGGCGCGCCGCGCGCCGCGTTTCAAAGCACGCTGAAATGCGGCGTTCAACGCTTCTTCGATTTCGGCACCACGGATCTTTAGCTTCCCGAGCTGTATGTCGTGGGTTCGATTCCCATCGCCCGCTCCAACATCCGCAGAATCGAACCGGTGTTGCGCCGTCCGACTTTCCCAGAAGCCGGGCTGGTCACGCGCGAGCTCCTGCTCCCGTCCTGCGTTGACTTGCCGAGACGTTGTCCAAATACTGGTCTCGAAACGGCGCTAACCCAACGAAAGGCCCGGGAG
The DNA here is from genome assembly GCA_035259885.1 of Xanthobacteraceae bacterium. Classification (GTDB taxonomy): domain Bacteria; phylum Pseudomonadota; class Alphaproteobacteria; order Rhizobiales; family Xanthobacteraceae; genus DATFWC01. The sequence continues at coordinate 7,150 of DATFWC010000329.1, read as the reverse complement.
GAAACGATGACAGTGACCACGTCGCGCAGAACGCTGCTGAAGAACGCGGCCGCTACCGTCGCGGGCGTGAGCCTCGGCGCCGGGCTGGTCCGCGCCCAGGAGCAGCCGATCCGGATCGGCCTGATCTACGATCTGTCCGGGCCGTTTGCCGCGGCGGGCTCGGTTGCGAGCTCGATCGGCGCCCAGATCGCCATCGACCTCATCAACGAGCGCGGCGGCGCCGGCGGCAAGTACAAGGTGCAGCCGATCAGTGCCGACTCGCAGAGCAAGGCGGATGCCGCCATCAACGAGGTCGAGCGGCTGATCAACCAGGAGAAGGTCGAGATCGTGCTCGGCGTCTATGCGAGCGCGCATGCGGTGCCGCTCGCCGCCAAGGTCGAGGCGCAGAAGAAGATTCTTTGGATCACCACCGCGGTCGCGACCTCGGTGCTGAAGGACCAGAACCGCCAATACGTGTTCCGCGCGCAGATCCATTCCGACCAGTACGGCCAGGCCTTCGCGAGCTTCCTCAGCGAGAACGCCAAGGCGAAGCTCGGCGCTGAGCCCAAGGACGTGAAGGTCGCGGTCATTCACGAGGACGGTCCGTATGGCGTCGGCGTCGGCCAGGCGACCGAGCAGTTCTCCAAGGAGCGCGGACTGCAGGTGGTGCTGCGCGAAGGCTACTCGGCGGCGGCGCCCGATCTGTCCTCGCTGGTGACGAAACTCAAGCGCGCCGGCGCCGAAGTCATTTCCCACGTCGGTTACAATCCCGATATCACATTGTTCCTGCGCCAGGCGCGCGAGGGCGGCCTGCGCTTCAAGATGCTGGTGGGCAACGGCGCCGGCTACAGCCAGCTCGACAAGCTGCGCGCGACCTTCGGCAAGGACATCGACAATTTCTGCAATATCGACCCCGTGCCGGCGCAGCTGCTCGATCCCAAGTCGCTGGCGCCCGGGCTCGGCGACCTGATCAAGATCATGGTTGACCGCTACAAAGCCAAGACGGGCGCTACCGATGTCCCGCCGCACTGCTCCATGGGCTTCAACCAGACCTGGATCCTGCTGAACAACGTGCTGCCGCTGGCGAAGGAGAAATACGGCGGCTTCGATGCCGAAGCCGTGCGCAAGGCCGCCCTCGACGTCGACATCGCGCCCGGCGGCACCATCCAGGGCTACGGCGTCAAATTCTATCCGCCGGGGCATCCGCTCGCCGGCCAGAACGAGCGCTCGACCCCGGTCGTGATGCAGAATGCCGGCGAGCACATTGCCGTGGTCTGGCCGGGCAACATCAGGACCCAGGAGCCGGTGCTGCCGTTGCCGGCAGGCTCGACCTACGCCATGCGCTGACGCGCACATCCAGCACCCATGCTGGCAGTCACCGAGCTCAGCAAGCGCTTCGGAGGGTTCCTGGCGGTCAACCGGGTGTCCCTCGATGTGCGGGAAGGCGAGATTCTCGGCCTCATCGGGCCGAACGGGTCGGGCAAGAGCACGATCTTCAACCTGATCGCCGGCAATTTGAGGCCGACCGCCGGCGCGATCCGCTTCCGGGGAGATGACATTACCGGTCTCGCGGCACACCGGGTCTGCCATCGCGGCATCGCGCGGACGTTCCAGATTCCGCGGCCGTTCCGAAAACTGTCGCTCGTCGACAACGTGACGCTTGCGGCCTACTACGGCGAAACCGGGGGCGCCGCCGCACACAACATCGATCGCAGCGAGGCGCGCCGGCGCGCCGAGGAAGCGCTCGCCCTGGTCGGCCTGCCGAACAGCGCTGCGACCACGGCCGGGCTTGGCGCCGCCGCGCTGAAGAAGCTCGAACTGGCGCGCGCGCTCGCCACGCGGCCCAAGCTGCTGCTGGCCGATGAAAGCCTCGGCGGTCTCGATACGGCCGAGATGGAGCGCGCCGCCGACCTGCTCGCACGCATCCGCGGCCAGATGGGTATCACGATCATCTGGGTCGAGCACATCATGGGCGTGCTGATGCGGGTCGTCGACCGCGTGATCGTCCTGGACCACGGCGAAAAAATCTTCGAAGGCGTGCCCGCCGAGGCCGCGCGCGACCCACGCGTGACGGAAGTGTACCTTGGCGCGCATGCGCATGGCGCGGCCGCGCGCGGCGGGCGCAACTGACATGTTGTCGCTCGTCGATGTCTCCGCCGGCTATGGCTCATTCCGCGCGCTGTTCGGCGTCTCGCTCGAGGTTGCACCCGGCGAGACGGTGGGCGTGATCGGCCCCAACGGCGCCGGCAAGACCACGTTGATGCGGGTGATCTCGGGCCTCGTGCCGCCGCTCTCCGGCAGCATGACGTTCGGCGGTGAAACGACCGTCGGCCTTTCCGCGCACCGGATCGTCGAGCGCGGGATCGCGCACGTGCCGGAAAACCGCCGACTGTTCCCGAAACTCACGGTAGAAGACAATTTGCGCATCGGCGCCTTCATCCCGGCGGCGCGCCGCCACTTTGCCGAGCAGCTTGCCTGGGTCTACGACCTGTTTCCACGCCTGCGCGAGCGCCGGCAGCAGCCAGCCGGCACGCTGTCGGGTGGCGAGCAGCAGATGTGCGCGATTGGGCGCGCGCTGATGTCGCGCCCAAAGCTCCTGTTGATGGACGAGCCATCCGCCGGCCTCGCTCCGCTGGTGGTGCAGCAGGTGTTCGATCTGGTGCGCCGCATCCGCGCCGAAGGCCTTACGGTACTCATCGTCGAGCAGAACATCCACGAGGTGCTCGAGGTCGTGGACCGCGCCTATCTGCTCGAGGTCGGGCGCATCCGGCTCGCCGGCACGGCCGGCGAATTGAAGAACAACGATTTCATCCGCCAAGCCTATCTGGGACTATAGCGGCATGGATCCCTATCTGCTCGAAGCCGCGATCAACGGCCTGCTGCTCGCCGGCGTGCTGGCGCTGCTCGCGCTCGGCCTCAACCTCATCTTCGGCGTTATCGACGTGGTGTGGATCGCTTATGCCGACCTCGTCATGTGCGGCATGTATACGGTCTATTGGCTCTTTGCCCAGTTCGGCTGGCCGCTGCCGATCGCCTTTGCGGCTGCGATCCTCGAAGTGGCGGCGCTCGGGGCCCTGGTGCACCTCCTGATCATCGCGCCCATCCTGAGCTCGGCGCCGATCAATCAGCTGCTCGCCACCGGCGGCCTCCTCTATTTCCTGCAAAGCTTCGCGACGCTGATCTTCTCCACCGACTTCCGCAATATCGGCTTGCGGCTGCCGATCATCGAGATCGGCGGCCTTTATATCAGCTACGCGCGTCTCCTCGCCTTCGCGGTAGCGCTCGCAGGCGCGGTCGTGCTCTACTGGTTCCTCAGGCGCACTTATGTGGGCACCGCCATCCGGGCGATCGCCCAGGACCGCGAGATCGTCGGCCTCATGGGCGTCGATCAGCGCCGCATCTATCTGGTGACCTCGGCGATCGGCGGCGCGCTTGCCGGCCTTGGCGCCTGCCTGCTGGCGCTGCAATATGACGTGCATCCGTTCATCGGCAATACGTTCGGGCCGCTCATCTTCATGATCTGCGTGTTGGGCGGGCTCGGCAACATGATCGGCGGCTTCATTGCCGCCTTCGTGATCAGCCAGATCATCGCCATCGGCGGCTACTATTTTTCCACCGAGCTCTCCTACGTGCTCGCTTTCACGCTGTTCATCGTCCTGATGTTCATTCGCCCGCAAGGAATTCTCGGCCGATGAACGCACGCGGCATGGCGGCGATTGCCGGGCTTGTGGTTCTCGCGGCGCTGCCGGTGGTTACGCCTGCCTACTTCCTGCATCTTCTCATCCAGATCCTGCTGTGGGGATTCATCTACACGGCGTGGTCGATGATGGGCCGGTTCGGCTTGGTGTCGCTCGGCCATGGCGCCTTCATGGGGATCGGCGCGTACGTGCCGGCGCTCCTGTGGAACTACTTCGCCGTGACGCCATGGCTCGGCATCCCGTTCGGCATCGTGCTCTCGGCGCTGCTCGGCCTGGTCATCGGCTATCCGTGCTTCCGCCTCAAGGTCGTCGGCCACTATTTCGCGCTGGTCACGCTTGCGCTGGGCCAGGTGGTGCTGCTTTCGATCGTGGCGGCGCGTGACATCACCGGCGGCTCGCTCGGCATGACGCCGCGCAGCATCGGCCACTCATGGTACGCGCTGCAGTTTCCCGACAAGATCTATTTCTACGCCATCGCGCTCCTGGCCTGGCTGCTTGGCCTCGCGGTCTGGCGCTGGATCGACCGCGGCATCGGCCGCGAGGCGCTGGAGGCCATCTCCGACGACGAGGAGGCGGCCGCCGCGATCGGCATCGACGTCACGCGCGAGAAGCTGCGTGTCACGATCATCAGCGCCGCCCTCACGGCGCTCGGGGGAGCGCTGTTCGGACAATACCTGATGTATCTCAATCCCGAGACCGTGTCCGGCATCGCGGTGTCGCTGCAGATCGTGTTCGCGGCCATCGCCGGCGGCATGTATGCGATGCTCGGGCCGACCATGGGCTCGCTGCTGACGATCTCGCTGACCGAAGGCCTGCGCGTGTGGTTCGGCGCCAACTTCGTCGGCGCCGCTAACGCCATCTATGGCGTGCTCCTGGTCCTCTTCGTCATCTTCATGCCGCGCGGCATCCTGGGCTGGCTGTTGACGGCGCGCCCCCGCAAGCGCCCTGACGCGGCGCCGGCGGAGTAGTGGCGTCAACGCCTATCGGTTGTCATTACCGGGCGGGCGCGAAGCGCCGACTCCCGGTGATCCCGCTTGGGCTGGCAAGGCCTTGCGTCCCCAAGCGAGATGGCCCGCGACAAGCCTTGCCCCGGACTTGATCCGGGCCGGCCATGACGAGGTGGAGAGGACGTCCTTATCCCTCACAACGCAATCCTGCGTCCCGCCTCGGCCGACCAGTAGCCGGCGTAGTTCATCTTCGTTGTTTCGTAGGCGAGCGCCAGGTCGGCGCGCGGCGTCCGCCCAGTCGCCACGCATTCCATGAAATCCTGGATCTCCTGCAGATAGCCGCGCGTCCATTCCTCTTCCAGGCAGATGAACTGCCACCCGGTCTTCCGGTCGACCTTCTCGGTGATATAGACGCCGGCCAGCCTCGCCTCGTCGGTGAGATAGCTCATCATGTGATTGTTGGGCGTGATGTTGGCGTAGAGCGCTCCGCCGCCCGTATAAGTCTCGACGACATTGCGCACGCCGCCCAGGATCATGTCGCCCGAGAACACCGTCGCCTTGGTGCCGTCCGAGAAGGTGAGCGTCAGCACGCCCCAGTCCTCGACGTCGACCGGATTGGCCGTGATGAACGGGCGCTGGTCCGGCGGCAGGCAAGCCGCCACATTGCCGACGTCGGCGGTCACGCTGGCGACCGTGATGCGCTCGCCGCGCGCGCGTGCCTCCACCTGCTTGAGATAGAGCACGGCGGAGAGCGGATGGCATCCCATGCGGATGAGCGAGCCGCCGCCGGTCGTGGCCCACTGCGCCGCATGCGCGGCGTGCGAGCCGCTGTGGCTCTCCTCCGCCTTCATGAACAGAATCTTGTCCCTGGTGGCTTCGATGATCTGCACGGTCTTCGCCACCGCCGGCGCGTAGATCCAGTCTTCCGCATACATGAAGAGTCTTCCGCTCGTCCGGATGGCGGCGCAGGTCTTGTCCATCTCCTCCATCACGCGCTCGTACATGAGCGATTTGGCCACGTGGCGGCCGATCGGCGTCGGGTCGGTGTCGCGGCCGAAATATCCGGTGAACGGCTTCTCGCAGATGACGTGCTTTCCGGCCTGCATGGCGGCGACGATCATGCCGGCATGCAGCGCCGGCGGCGTGCAGATGTCGACCACGTCGATCTCGCGGTCGGCAATCAGCGCGGCAAAATCGCGGTAGGTCCTGCCGATGCGATGTTTTGCGGCAAAGGCGGCCGCATGGTCGCCGCGGGCCGCGACCGCCACCACCTCTGCGTCCACGCCGTAGACGCGGCCGTAGGCGTGCATATGAAGTTCGGCGGCAAAGCCGCAGCCGACGAGCCCGACCCTCACTTTGGCCATCCCGGTCCTCCTGCCGCGCCAGCATATATCAGCCCGGGAGGCGCGGGATGAATTGACTTGATCGCCGGAGAGCGCGCACGCTGTGCCGCAAACTCCACCTCTCCCCGCGTGCGTCTGCTGTCGGCCGATACATCGGATCTTCGATGCAGTACCCGCCATTGCCACCAATCTTTGCAGGGCATTGATCGTAGGTACTGAAGCCGCAGTTTCGCCCATCGCCGACATATTCTGCGCACCAGGGATAGGTGATCTCGACTTGGCCGGGTTGAGGTTCAAGGATCAGGATTGTCCAGAACCAAGTCGGTTAGGATGGTGCGCATTGCAGGTCTCTCCAGGCGCTCCCCACCTGGGTTCCGTCATACGCTGGTCCCGAAGGGCACGATCTTGTTGTTGGTGTCATGTCCGATGTCGGCGCGTCCCAACCAGGGAATTCCGGACCTCCGGCACCAGTAACGCGCGACCTCCTCCTCGTTCATTCCGAAATCGGGTTCGTTCGGCGTAATGTCACTGCAACGGCCAAGCATGATACCCGACACCTTCCTGATTGCAGCGTTGCTGGTGATGTGAAACAGCGACCGATCAATCCTGTACATTGCTTCCCCCACCTCCTCCAACATGAGCACATGTCCGTCGAGGTCGGGTTGCAGCGGCGTGCCAAGCAACTGGCAAAGGACCGTCATGTTGAATGCTGCTGTCTTTTTCGCACTGCTGACGGTCGGCTCCAACGCCTCTGTCGCTCGATCGATGATCCAGGCGAGCGCCCGCCCGACCGCTGCGTCCCCATCGTCTCGGAGGATATCCTGCGCAACCGGACCGTGCGCCACGGAATCGAACCCGGCCCGGTATAAGGCGGCAAGCAGGATGCCGGCATCACTGTAGCCCACGTAGGCTTTTCGTCTGGACGGCTCCGTCAACCTGCACATGGCTGCGTCCACCATGCGGCAGGAGCCGTAGCCGCCGCGCGCGAACCACACTGCGTCGTAGCTTTCGTCGTTGGCGATGTCGAGGAAGGACTGCGCGCGCAATTCGTCATCACCCGCGAAATGTCCATGCGTGGCGAAGCACTGGGGATGGAAGAAGATCTCGGGCGTCCTGTCCGGGTACAGCGATCCGGCCAACGTCTGCACTCTCTCGGCGACTTCGGGAGACATGCGCGAAGCCG
>DATFWC010000328.1:0-3489 GCA_035259885.1 Xanthobacteraceae bacterium | reverse complement strand
AGCTCCGCGCCGGCACCTTCGAACGTGAACTGGTCGAGGTTGTCGAGGCCCGGCACGTTGGAAATGTTGTGCGACGCAAAGTTCAGGAGCGGGGCAATGCGAAAATAGTCGGCCGGCGTATATTTGTACGTGAGCATGGTCGAGGTTGCTGCGTAGGAGCCGCCGCGCTTGCCGAAACGGCCGAACGGCTCGACTTCCGCTTCCGACTCGCCGGCCTCGCCGATGTCGGAACCCTCGGTGATGCCGAAGATGTGTTCGCTGTCGATGTCGTCGTGCCTGGCGCCGTCGCTGCGCGTTGCGGCCGGCCGCTCATGCGCCAGGGCGGCGCCGGCGAGCGGCCCCAGGCACAGCATCAGGATGGCCGCCGCTGCGGCCCGCATGTCCAACGTCGCCGTCACCCCGCCGCGCCGCATCATCGCCTCAGCCCGCGGCGGCAAGCTATTGCAAGCCCCTGTGATTGCAAGGCGCGGTCGGCTATTTTGCTCTGCCTGTGGCTTTGCGGTCGCGCACCGCCGCGAGCGGTGCCGCGCCGGCCCCGATCATCAAGGAGGTCGTCCGATGAAATGCATGGCGGCTGCTCTCATGCTGGCGACACTGGCGTCGCTGCCGGCCTCGGCCGATACCGCGGTGCCGCAGTTCCAGGTCGATCCGTTGTGGCCCAAACCGCTGCCCAACAACTGGATCCTCGGCCAGGTCTCGGGCATCGCCACCGACCGCTTCGACCGCATCTGGATCGTGCACCGGCCGGGCTCGCTGACCGAGCGCGAGCGCGCCGCCGAGCAGAAGCCGCCCACCGCCAAGTGCTGCGTGGCGGCGCCGCCGGTGCTTCTCGTTGACCAGTCCGGCAATCTGCTGCGCGCCTGGGGCGGGCCGGGCGAGGGCTATCAGTGGCCGGAAAGCGAGCACGGCATCTTCGTCGACGACAACGATTTCGTCTGGCTCGCCGGCAACGGCAAGAAGGACGGGCAGTTGCTGAAATTCACCATGGAGGGGAAGTTCGTCCTCCAGATCGGCCGGCCGGGTGAGGGCAACGACAGCAACGCCACCGACCGGCTCGGCTCGCCCGCCGACGTGGCGGTCGATGTCGCCGCCAAGGAGGTGTTCGCCGCCGACGGCTACGCCAACCGCCGCGTGGTCGTGTTCGATTCCGAGACCGGCGCCTACAAGCGCCACTGGGGCGCCTACGGCAACCGGCCGAGCGACGCCAAGACGCCGGCCTATGATCCGGACAAGCCGCCGTCGCAGCAGTTCGGCAACCCGGTGCACTGCATCCGCCTCGGCCGCGACGGGCTCATCTACGTCTGCGATCGCACCAACGACCGCCTGCAGGTGTTCCGCAAGGACGGCACCTTCGTGTCCGAGCACGTCTACGAGCAGGCGACGCGCGGCACTGGCTCGGTCTACGACCTGGTGTTCTCGCCCGACAAGGAGCAGAAATTCATTTACATGATCGACGGTATGAACGGCGAGGTGCGGGTGGTCGACCGCGCGACCCGCGAGACGCTGTCGCGCTTCGGCCGTCCCGGCCGCCAAGCCGGCATGTTCACGGCGCTGCACAACATCGCGGTCGACCGCGCCGGCAACATCTACACGTCGGAGGTCAACACCGGGCAGCGGGTGCAGAAATTCCGCCGCCTCGATCCCCAGGATTGAGCGTGCGACCGACAATTTTGTTTTCCACAAGGGTGGGGGGTGGGGGATCGCCATCAGCGTTCCCGTCAATATGGTTGTCGCCGTAGCTCCGTAGGAGAGCGCAGCCCTCAGCCGCCAGCTTCACGCGCGCCTGAAGGCGTGGGTCATTTCGACAACGTTGTCAGCGCGGTCGGCGAGGAGTTTGCGCGCCGCCTGCTCGATCTCGAACGTGGCATTGCCGTCGAGCGCGCCGTGCAGCTGGTCGGTGAAGAGCGATTGATCGAGCCGGCCGAAATGGGCTTCGGCATAGGACCCGATCGCCGCGACTACCGGATCCACGATGGTGCAGATGGCGTCGAGGTCGTCGATCAGGCCGCGCGCGTCGGCCATGTCGGGCTCGCCGACGATGCGCGTCGGCGTGAGGCTCACGAGCTTCACCGCCGCCGCGAGGCAGGCCTTGCGTACCGGGTGAACGTTGGCGGAACGCGGCGGCTCGCGCCGCTGCTGCTCCGGGACCTGCAAAAGGGCGTCGTCATCCATGCGGTTATGAAAGCAATACTTTAGTCATATTGTCAAGTTTTGCTTTAGTTATTCACCACCTGGGCCGGAGCGGGCGGGGCACGCAGTGAGGCTGGCACGGCCCCGCGCTTGTTCAGCGCGCCACCATGGTCTTGACCTTGGCAGCCCAGAGCACGGTCGCGCCGCGGATGGGTTCTTCGCGCTCGGAGATGAGATCGAAGGTGCCGGGCTGTTTGCCGCGATGCAGCTTCTTGATCAGGATGCGGTCGTCCGACAGCCCGACCACGCACAGCTTGCCGATCAGGTCCGGCGTGACCGGTGACCGCACGTCGTCGTAGAAGACCAGCCAGCGGTCGAACAGTGCGCCCAGGCTGTCGCCGCGGATTTCCACCGCCACGGTGCTGGGCGTGGTCCAGGTCGGCGCCGGAATCTCGTCGAGATCTCCTTGCGCCACCGCATAATAATGCGTTTTCGCGCCGGCGCCGACGTAGCCGACGACGGCGATCGAGGGCCGGGCAGGCGCCTCGCCGGTCTCGATCACCGTCCGCACCAGGCCGGCCTTGCGATGCTGATCGGCATCCTCGCCCAGGAGCCCAAACAGCTCGTCCGCCGGCACCCGCAGCGCCGCCGCGACGCGCTGGAGGTTGCGTGTTTCCGGGACTGTCTCGCCGCGCTCCCATTGCGAGACGGCCTGCGACGTCACGCCGAGCTGCTCGGCGAGTTCGGCCTGCGTGAGCCGCGCCACGTCGCGCGCCTTGCGCAGGCGGTCCGACAAATAGGTCTTCATGGCAACATGACCGTGTCGTGGATCGCCTCCCCTTTAAAAGCATAACTTGACTCGTGCGTCAAGTCATGCTTTATAACTAAAGCAATGCTTTATAGAACTATGGCGGCACCCTGTGTTCGGCAACCGGCCCGCGGCCAGGCAGGCCTCTTTATATATACGGCATATATACGGCGGCCTGCCGGGCGTTGCGCCGTCCCGCCGCCCGCCGCCCGCCGCCCGCCGCCCGCCGCCCCGCCGTTCACCCACCGGTCCAGCTTTCCTTACCTGCCAAGATTGCGCTCACCCGGTGCGCAGGTGCCGCGCCGTTACGCGGCAGGCTTCGCCGCCGTGGTGCGTCGGCCGTGGGTGCTGTCGATTCACGTTCGGCTCACGTCGCGATGGCGCTGTCGCGTCGCCCGTTGCGCGCGTGTGCCGCGCCGCCAGCCACATCGAAAGGAACATACATGGGATGCACGCTGGAGGAGCTCGACGACACGACCTGCCGGTTTCCCATCGGCGATCCGGGCGAGGCGGGCTTTCATTTCTGCGGCGAGCTGCCGCTTGCCGACGCT
>DATFWC010000327.1:0-3246 GCA_035259885.1 Xanthobacteraceae bacterium | reverse complement strand
TAGGCGGCGGTGGCCTGCGGCGTGCCGCCGACCGGCTCGGCAGAGAAATCGGGAAGACGCTGGGCGATTTCGGGACTCTTGAGCGCCTCGTTGATGTCGGCGTTGATCTTGTCGACGATCGCGCGCGGCGTTTTCGGCGGCGCCACCACGCCGTACCATGCCACGGCCTCGAAGCCGGGCAGCGTCTCGGCGATGGCGGGAACGTCGGGCAGCGACGCCATGCGCTTGGCCGCCGCCACCGCCAGCAGCTTGAGCTGGCCGCCCTTCACCAGCGGCAGCGACACGCCGAGATTGTCGAACATGATCTCGACATTGCCGGCCACCAGGTCCTGCAGCGCCGGCGCCGAGCCGCGATAGGGCACGGGCTGGAATTTCACGTCGGCCATCATCTGGAACAGCTCCGCCGTCAGGTGCGAGGTCGAGCCGTTGCCCTGGTTGGCCGCGGTGATCTTTCCCGGATTGGCGCGCGCCTCGGCAATGAAGGCGGCGAGCGTGTCAGCCTTCACCTTGGGATTGACCACGAGCGCATTGGGCACGCGGCTGATGATGATGATGGGCACGAACTCGGTCGGATCGAACGCGAGCTTGGGATAGAGGTTGTGGTTGATGACGAGCGGTGGCGGCGGCGCGGAGAGCAGCGTGTAGCCGTCGGGATCCGCCTTGAAGGCCGCTTCGGCGCCGATATTGCCGGCCGCCCCGGTCCGGTTCTCGATGACCACCGGTTGTCCCCACTTGCGCGACAGCCAGTCGGCGATCAGGCGCGGCATGGCGTCGGCGGTGCCGCCGGCGGGAAACGGCACGATGATCCTGACCGGGCGGGAGGGATAGTCCTGCGCCGGCAGTGGGGCGGCAAAACTCGCCAGTGCCGCAAGCGCCAGCACGGCACGCGCCAGCCACCCTGCCCGGGCCGATCCCAGCGCCGCATCAACCGCATACCGCCAATCCCGCATCGCGCGCCTCCTTCCTCGGGTTCGGCACGGTAGCCGGTCCAGGATGGTGTTTCCAGTTCGCCACACTGGGGCGGGCATCCGCACTGCCGCCGCAAATCGGCTGTTCATCTGCCACAAGTTGAGGCAAAGTTGCGCCGCGTCGGCATGGGGAGAGCGAAGGTGGGTGCAGGTCGGCTTTTGAGCATGCTGGCGCTGGCGCTGCTGCTCGTCGGCTGCGACAAGTGCGGCAACTGGAATCTCGGCGTCACGCTGCCGGCCGGTCTCGACGCCTGCCGCAACACCGTCCCGCAGCAATAGCCGCAAAACCCTCCCGGTCGCGGCGCGCTTTCGCAACGCGCCATCCCGCCCATACGCAGAATCACGAAGAGTCTTGTTAAGTCGGCGCAACGATTGCGCCGCGCGACCGCTCAGCGCGCATTCACCACCCCGCCGCGCGGGCGCCGCCCGGCAACGGATTCCAAACCGTGGCGATTCGATGATCGGCCGCCGGCGTGAAGGCGAGACCGGGAATTCTACCGACGGCCATGAACCGGCGGCCGCCCTGCCCTGACCAAGGGATTAGGAAGCGGCCCGTTGAACCTTTTTGCTGCCAGCGGCGTAACAAAGGAAGAAATCATGCGGAAACGGGTCCGCGCTAACGGTGGAACCAGCGACGAGCGTCGCCGTTGATAGAAGGCTTTGGGAGACTGTCATGACCTATTTCGCCCGCACCGCCCTGCGTACGCTCGCGCTTGCGACGCTCACGGCCGCAACGGCCTATGCAGCCATGCCGGCTCAGGCCAAGACCAATTTCGACGGCAACTGGAGCGTCGTCATCATCACCGAGAAGGGGACGTGCGACCGTTCCTACCGCTACCCGGTCAGGATCAGCGACGGCACCGTCGGCTATGCGGGCGAGGCCTCGTTCGATGTCAGCGGCCGCGTCGGCGCCAACGGCAAGGTCACGGTGACGGTGAGCCGCGGCGACAAGCGGGCCAGCGGCTCGGGCCAGCTCACCGCCACGTCCGGCGGCGGCTCGTGGTCGGGCGGCGAGTGCTCCGGCACCTGGCAGGCCGAGCGCCGCTCGTAAATCTTTCGCCAATCGGTTTTCACGGGCCGCAGCGGCGCGCTGCGGCCCGCACGTTTTTAGGACGCCCTCGCGCCGCGCCGCGCTAGCCGATATGGTGCGCGGCCGGCCCACGGGGACAGGGATCACATGAGAAGTTCGCTGTCGCAGGCGCAGTTCGGAAAAAACGCCGCCGAGTATCTCACCAGCAAGCCGCACGCCGAGGGCAAGAGCCTCGACCGCCTGGTGGCGTTGACGCGCCCGCAGCCGCACTGGCACGTGCTCGACGTTGCGACCGGCGCCGGCCACACCGCCTACGCGTTCGCGCCGCATGCCGCGCGCGTGTGGGCGACCGACATCACCGACGAGATGCTCAACCTCGTGCGCGGCGAAATTCAGAAGCGTGGGCTCGCCAACGTGCGCACCGCCCACGCCAAGGCGGAAGCGCTGCCGTTCGAGGACGGCGTGTTCGATCTCGTCACCTGCCGGGTGGCGCCGCATCATTTCGACAGCATCGCGAAATTCCTCGACGAGGTGCACCGGGTGCTCAAGCGCGAAGGCACGTTCGCAGTGGTGGACAACGTCGTGCCGCCGGGCAGCGTCGGCGACTACATCAATGCCTTCGAGCGTTTTCGCGACCCCAGCCACCTGCGCGCCTGGACGGTGCCCGAATGGCACACCGCGCTTGGCCGCCATGGGTTCACGGTCGCGCACGAGGAAGTGCTGGGCAAGGAGATGGACTTCGCCTACTGGGCCGGCCGCCACGACGCCACCATGCAGGCCTACCTGCGCGCCATGCTGGAGCAGGCGCTGCCGGCCGTGAAGGACGTGCTGGCGCCGCAGGAGAAGAATGGCGCCCTGACGTTCCGGCTCAGCGAGGTCCTGTTCGTGGCCCACCCGACGGCGGCGTGAGCCGCGTCGGGCGCCCGTTGCGGTCGCCCGTCCGCTCTGGCGCCCCGCGGTCGATCACGACAAAATGTCAGCGAGGGTTCGTCCGATGCGCCGCGCTTCGTTCACTGTCATTGCGCTGATGGCGCTCGCCGACCTGGCGTGCGCCCAGGGCCAGGCGATCGGGCCGGGCGGCACGCCCATGGCGCCGGGAGCGTCGCAGCCGCGCGACTTCACGCCGGGCGGCATCGGTGCCGGCGGCGTCAAGGTTTCGCCCGGGCGGGCTACACGCGGCGTCAATGTCCAACGGATCGGACCGGGCGGCACGCGATTGGCGCCGGGTTCGGCCGGCACTGTGGATTC
>DATFWC010000326.1:0-7247 GCA_035259885.1 Xanthobacteraceae bacterium | reverse complement strand
AGCTGCGCCGCCGCAAACGTGTTGCAGCTCGACACCGTGCCGCTCTTCAGGCCGGTGGTGAACCAGCGCACGCGCTGCTGCGAGGAGCCGTGGGTGAAGGCGTCGGGCACGACGCGGCCCTGCGACTGCTTCTGCAGCCGGTCGTCGCCGATCGCCGCGGCGGTCTGCATCGCCGCCTCCACGTCGCCCGGCTCGATGAAGTGCTTGGCCTTGTCCGAATGATGCGCCCATACGCCGGCGAGACAGTCGGCCTGCAGCTCGACCTTGACCTGGAGCTGGTTGGCTTCGCGCTTGTCAACGCCGCGCTGCATCTGCTGCACCTTGGGCAGGATGCCGAGCTGGTTCTGCACGTGATGGCCGACCTCGTGGGCGATCACGTAGGCCTGGGCGAACTGGCACGCCTTGCCGCTGCAGCCGCGGAAGCGATTCTCCAGGTCGCGGAAGAACGAGGTGTCGAGATAGATGCGCTGGTCGTTGGGGCAATAGAAGGGTCCCATGGCGGCCTGGGCGACGCCGCCGCAGGCCTGCTCGGTCACGCCGGAGTACATGACCAGCCGCGGCGTGCGATAGTTTTGGTTGGCCTTCTGGAAAATCTCCTTCCAGCGGTCCTCGGTGTCGCCGAGCACGGCGGCCACGAACTGGCCGATCTGATCGCTCGGGGTGCCGCTCTGGCGTGTGCCACTTCGGGACGGAGAATCGTAGGGCTGCTCGTGGCGGGACCCGCCGCCGGTCAAGACCTCGGCGCCGCCGATCAGCAGGCGCGGATCGATGCCGAGCGCCCAGCCGACGAGACCGAGCACCACCAACGTGCCGATGCCGAGGCCGCCGGCGCCCATCGGCATGCCGCCGCCGCCGCTGCCGGAATAGCCCTCTTCGTCGCGGCGATCCTCGATGTTCTCGCTGCGGCGGAAATCCTCCCAACGCATCCTCACCTCCTGTCCGCCGGGCGCATCTTCGCCGACAGCGGCGCTCAAGTCCATCCGAACCGGTCAGCCGCGGAATAAACGCAAAGCCACCGTATTCGTTTCCATTTGGTTACTCGCGCAGAAATTTGCCAGCAGCAATTTCCTCTACCGACTTAAGCCGTTTTTTACCTTGGCCCGGCATCATCCACGCCGTCGGTTGTCAGGTTCTCGCGTCTCCGACCGCGCAAGCCTCAGTGATCAGAGTTCTGCGTCATGGGTGTGTCGCGTCGCGGGGCGTCCGGTGGGACGCCCCGTTTGACACTCCGGCCGATGGCGGCCGGCCGCATCGTCGTCGGGGACTGCGTTGCCGAGATGGCGGCGCTGCCGGCGGGCTCGGTCGATCTGGTGTTCGCCGATCCGCCGTACAATCTCCAGCTTCGCAGCGACCTCAAGCGTCCCGACGACTCGCGCGTCGACGCGGTCGACGACGACTGGGACAAGTTTTCCAGCTTCGAGGCCTATGACGCGTTCACCCGCGCCTGGCTGATGGCGTGCCGCCGTGTCATGAAGCCGAACGCCACGCTGTGGGTGATCGGCTCCTACCACAACATCTTCCGCGTCGGCGCCATCCTGCAGGACGTCGGGTTCTGGATCCTCAACGACGTGGTGTGGCGCAAGTCCAACCCGATGCCGAACTTCCGCGGGCGCCGCTTCACCAACGCGCACGAGACGCTGATCTGGGCGGCACGCGATCCGAACAAGAGCTACACGTTCAACTACGAGGCGCTGAAGGCCGGCAACGAGGACGTCCAGGTCCGCTCCGACTGGACTCTCGCGCTGTGCACCGGCGAGGAGCGCCTCAAGGACAAGAGCGGCAGCAAGGTGCATCCGACGCAAAAGCCGGAAGCCTTGCTGGCCCGCGTGATCCTCGCGTCTTCGCGGCCCGGCGATGTTGTGCTCGACCCGTTCTTCGGGACCGGCACGACCGGGGCCGTCGCGACGCGCCTCGGCCGGCGGTTCATCGGCGTCGAACGCGATGCCGCCTATGCCGCAGCGGCCGAGGCGCGGATCGCGTCAATCGCGCCGCTGCCGGAGGCGAGCCTGGCCACATTCATGACGGCGCGCGAGGCGCCGCGCGTGCCGTTCTCGGCGCTGATCGAGCGCGGGCTGGTCGCGGCAGGCCAGGAACTGTTCTCCGCCAAGCGGCGCCACGCCGCGCTGGTACGCGCCGACGGCGCCCTCGCCTACGGCAAGAATGTGGGGTCGATCCACCGCATCGGCGCCATCGCCCAGGGGCTGGAGGCGTGCAACGGCTGGACCTTCTGGCACGTGGACACGCCCAGGGGCCTGACCGTCATCGACACGCTGCGCGCCAAGGTGCGCGCCGACATGGATCTCGCGTAACGCCGTCGCGTGCTATGGTAGCCCGGATGGAGCGCAGCGAAATCCGGGAGCGGCCCTTCCGGCATTCCGCTTGCTCCATGCGGGCTACGGAAGGGCAAGTATGGAAAAAACATTCGACCGCGCGGCCGAGGATCTCGGCAATTCCATCCACCTCGAGCACGTCAACGTGCAGATCCCGGACCAGCACCTGGCCACCTTGTTCTACGTGGCGGGCCTGGGGCTCACGCGCGATCCCTACCTCATGGTGTCGGACAACAACATGTGGGTGAACGTGGGCAGGAGCCAGTTTCACCTCCCGACCGGCAAGCCACAGGTGCTGCGCGGCGCCACCGGGATCGTGATGGCAGGGCGCGAGGCGCTGCTCGGCCGCCTTGCCAAGGTGCGCCCGAAACTCGCCGACACGCGCTTTGCCTTCCGCGAGCACAACGACTGCGTCGAGGCGGTGTGCCCGTGGGGCAACCGCATCCGCCTGCACGAGCCGGACGCCGCCCGCTTCGGGCGCATCGCGCTGGGCATTCCCTACGTCGAATTCGACGTGCCGGCCGGGACGGC
This sequence comes from Xanthobacteraceae bacterium, assembly GCA_035259885.1. Classification (GTDB taxonomy): domain Bacteria; phylum Pseudomonadota; class Alphaproteobacteria; order Rhizobiales; family Xanthobacteraceae; genus DATFWC01. The sequence goes on along the minus strand of DATFWC010000326.1, from coordinate 4,386 downwards.
GCCGGCGATCGCCAGGTTCTATCGCGACATCATGGACATTCCGGCGACCGTCGCCAACGGCGACGGCACGGTGGCGCGGGCGCAGGTGGGCAAGGACCAGTACCTCATGTTCCGCGAGACCGACCGCCCGCTGCCCGAGTTCGACGAGCACCACGTGCAGATCTACGTCACGAACTTTTCCGGCCCGCACGAGCGGCTCAAGCAGCGTGGCCTGGTCACCATCGAGGACAACCGCTACCAGTACCGCTTCCGCGACATCGTCGACCTCGACAGCGGAAAAAAACTGTTCGCGGTGGAGCACGAGGTGCGCAGCGTCACCCACCCGCTGTTCCTGCGGCCGCTGGTCAACCGCAACCCGGCCGCGACCAACCAGAACTACTCGGCCGGCCACGACGAGACGCTGTGGGCCATGGCGCCGGAGATGTTCGACCGGCCGATGTGAGAGTTTGCGGCCATCCTTCGAGGCGCGGCCTGCAACCGCTGCTCAGGATGAGGTCTGAATTTGCCGACTCGCACTCAGCGTGGCCCTCAGCCTGAGGAGGTCGCGCAGCGACCGTCTCGAAGGGTGGCAGCTCGCGCCGCTATCGAGCGAAGCCGCACGCGTGAGTTTCGATGGGCCGGGTGGCGGCGAGTTATAGAGCATTCCGGTCGCTGCGTTTGACCGCCCGGATCGTCTTCGCGACGGAGGCCTGCAGGCGGTCCAGCCGATCGCGCGCGATGATCTCGGCCATCCGAAAGCATTCCCGCTCCCAACTGAGCTTGCGCAATTCCTCCCTGGGTTCAGGGGCATCGCATTTGGGGTTCGATTGAGGCTTCAGGAGATCAGCGGCCGGCAAAGGGATTCGTGTCCCCGGTCCTGGTCGCGTGGCGCCCGATCCTGGTGCCGTAGCGCCTGACCCCGGTCCCGCTGCCGCAGCAGCCCGAACTTCCGGCACCTGGTGGCCGGGTTGGGCACAGCCGGCGAGCGCCCCGGCGCAAAAGACGAGCAGCAGACAACTCGAAAGCCTGGCATATCGGCTTCGGGCACGGCCACCCATGCAATGCAGGACGTGTCGACATGACAATGCGCAAAGTAACGAAGGCAACAGCGATCGGTAATGCATGGCTTCCCTAGCCCCTATTGCGGGCCAGCGGAAGACTATGCATTGCCTATGTAAGGTTGGTTATGTGGTAGCGCCGTACAGCGACGCGTCGTGATTTTCAGCGAATCTAGGTTAACCGCCGGTAACTATCCGGATCCGACGCTGGAGTGAATGCCCGCTAAAGCGAGATGACTTTTCTTCGAATCGTCATCTCGCTTTAGCCTATTGTTGGAGCATGATCTTTTCCGAAAACCGGTGCCCACTTTTCGGGATCATGCTCTAGGCCGCGCGCACCGTGGCGACGAAGGACTCCACTTCGCTCCTGAGCTGGTTGCTCTCGCGCGCCAGCGACTGCGCCGCCGCGAAGACCTGGCCCGAGGCCGTACCGGTCTCGCCGGCGCCGCGGTTCACCTCCGTGATGTTGGAGGCGACGTGCGAGGTGCCCCGCGCAGCCTCATGGGCATTGCGCGCGATGTCGTTGGTGGCGGAGCCCTGCTGCTCGACCGCGGCCGAGATGCTCGCGGCAATGTCGGAGATGCGCTTGATGGTGGCGCCGATCTCCTTGATCGCCTCGACCGACTCCCTGGTCGCGGTCTGCATGCTGGCGATCTGGCTGCCGATCTCCTCGGTGGCCTTGGCGGTCTGGGTGGCGAGCGTCTTCACCTCCGCCGCCACCACGGCGAAGCCGCGGCCGGCGTCGCCGGCGCGCGCCGCCTCGATGGTGGCATTGAGCGCCAGCAGGTTGGTCTGCTCGGCGATCGCCGTGATGAGCTTGACCACGTCGCCGATGCGGCCGGCCGCATGCGAGAGCTCGTTGACGCGCTGATCGGTCTTCTCGGCCTGCTTGACGGCTTCGACGGCGATGTGGCTCGACTCGCGCACCTGGCGGCTGATCTCCTGCACGGAGGCGCCGAGCTCCTCGGTCCCCGAGGCCACCGAGCGCACGTTGGCGGAGGCCTGCTCGGAGGCGCTGGCCACGGTGCCGGCCTGCCGCTGCGTCACCTCGGCGGTGCGCGTGAGGGTCTGGGCGGAGGCTTCGAGCTCGGTCGAGGCGGTGGAGACCGCCTTGACGATCTTGCCGACGGCGGCTTCGAACGAATCCGCGAGCTTGTGCATCTCGGCCTTGCGCGCCGCGATGGCGCGCGCCTCGGAATCCTTCTGCTGGGCTTCCAGCTTCCGGATGCGGGCAAGGTCGTCGCGGAAGGCCGTGGTGTTGCGCGCCATCTCGCCGATCTCGTCGGCGCGATCGACGCCGGGGATCGCGACGTCGTAGCGGCCGTCGCGCAGCTGCTGCATGGCGTGCGACAGGCCGGTGAGCAGCTGGCGCACCGTGCCCAGCGTCATCTTGCTCAATGCGAGGACGACGGCGAGCACGCCCAGCGTCACGCCCAGGTACATCAGCAGGCTTTCCCAGGCGGCGGTGATCATCTGGTCGGTTTCGGCGCTGATGATGTCGGTCGTCGCGGTGTACATCCTGGTGATGACGCCGGTCAGTTCGCCGACGAGGTCGTTCCAGCGCTTGAGCTGCTCGGGCGAGGCCGGCGTGCCGGAATTCTTGAGCGCAAGCTCGCGCAGCTCCTGCAGCGCACGTCCGTTGGTCGACTCGAAGGACTGGTAGATCCTGACCACCTCCGGCGGCGCCAGCTCGGCGAACAGCTTGCCGAAGATCGACTGGCGCGTGGTTCCCGCGGCCAGCAGGGCGAACAGCGGCGGCGGAGCCTGGCCGTCCTGCAGGACGGCGGTGCCGGCGCCGCGCTGCGCCAGCATGCCGTCGCCGAAATGCAGCGTGGCATAGAGCGCGAGGATGCGGCGCGACAGCACGCCGTCGCCGATGATGGTCGCCATGGTGCCGACGGAGTCGATGGCAAGGCCCGAGGTGCGGACCAGCGGCGGCGTCAGGGTGGCCGGCGTTGCCGTCTTGGCATCGATGGTGCCACGCATCGTGGCGATGTCGCGCATGCGCTCGTCGATCGCCCTGAGATGTTCCTCGATCCGCGGGTGCTTCACGGTGTTGGCGGCAGCCGCCTCGCGCATGGCGCGATAATGCTCGTCGGTGATCCTGCGCTGCGCATCGAGCTTGGCCTTGTCGCCGCCCGCCAGGTAGGCGCGGCTGGCCGCGCCCTCGGCCGGCATGGCGATGCCGGCAAATCGGCTGGCCGCCACGGCGAGCCGGAGCAGCGACGAGGCCCGCTCCAGATCCTGGTAGCGCGACCAGCTTTCGTAGGTCAGCCGGCCGGCGAACAGCATGAGCGCCGTGACCGGAACGAGCACGACGACGAGCAGAAGCTTGGAAAACGAAATCCGTTGCATGACGATCAAGTCCTAATGCGCGAGCAGCGCGCCGGCGCCTCACAAAGGAAATACACGCTGCCTCGTTTAAGAGAGTTTAAGGCTGGCGCCGCCGGACCCGGCAAAATACGTATGTGGCGGCAATGAGTTGCCGCGCCCCCTTGCAAAAGCTCGTTGCACCGCGGACGCCTGCACGCATGGAGCGAATGCCGCCCGCGTGCGCGTCAGCATCGATGGTTGCGGGCTACCTCCATGCCGTCGCGGCGCGTGGCAGCCTTGGGTCCCGGCTCTCGCGCTGCGCGCTCGGCCGGGATGACCGCGGAGAGATTGCGCGGCCGCGGGCTGCTCACCCGCCGGGCGCGCCCTGCGTGTTGACGTAGAGCGAATAGACCGAATGGCTCGCCGCCATGAACAGGCGGTTGCGCTTGACCCCGCCGAAGCACAGGTTTGCGCTGCGCTCGGGCAGCACGATCTTGCCGATGCGCTTGCCTTCCGGGTTGAAGATCACGACGCCGTCGTGGCCCGGCCCCATGCCCCAGCCGCACCACAGGTTGCCGTCGACGTCGCAGCGGAAGCCGTCGGGCGTCTCGCCAACCGCGCAGGTGACGAAGGCGCGCTTGTTGGCGAGTTTCGTGCCGTCATCGACCACGTCGTAGACCTGGATCACGCGCGGCGAAGTACGCGCCTCGACGATGTACATCTTCCTCTCGTCGGGCGAGAAGCACAGGCCGTTGGGACCGTTGATGTCGCCCGCCACCACGGTGGCGCGGCCGGTCTTGTCGAGGCGATAGACGTTGGTCGGCAGCTCCTGCTTGTCGACGTGCCCTTCGTAGTTGCCGAGAATGCCGAACGGCGGATCGGTGAACCACACCGTGTCGTCGGACTTCACCACCACGTCGTTGGGCGAGTTGAGCGGCTTGCCGTCGAACTTGTCCATCAGCACGGTGACGGCGCCGTCATATTCGGTGCGGCTGACGCGGCGCGCATCGTGCTCGCAGGTGACGAGGCGGCCCTG
>DATFWC010000325.1:0-2182 GCA_035259885.1 Xanthobacteraceae bacterium | reverse complement strand
GCGCGGCGGGAAAAACATTTCCTCCTTACGAGTTCAGGGTGGAGTGGGGAAAGATCAAGGAATTCGCCGATGCCATCGGCGACGACGACCCGATCTATCGCGACGCTGTCTATGCGGCCACGGCGCCGGCCGGCGGCATTGCGGCACCGCCCACCTTCCTGCGCACCTTTCTGTACGAGCCGCGCACCTCGGTCGAGGCGCTCCAGATCAGGGACTGGAGCTACATCGTCCATGGCGAGCAGGAGTTCGAATATTTTGCGCCGATCGTGGCCGGCGACGTGCTGACCGCGCACGAGCGCATCGTCAGCGTGACCGAGAAGGACAGCCGCCGCGCCGGCAAGCTGCACATCGCCGTGATCGAAACGGTCTTTCACAACCAGCGTGGCGAGAAGGTGCAGGTCGCACGCCGCACGCTGGTCGAGACCAGCCAACGCATCAGGGACTGAGGCCATGGACGGGAAGAACCGGACGCCATCCTTCGCCTCCATTCAGGTCGGCGATGCGCCAAGGCCGCTCACCTGCGGCCCGCTCACGCGCACGGATTTCGTGCGCTATGCCGGCGCCTCGCTCGACCTCAACCCCAACCATCACGACGAGGTCTATGCGCAACGGAACGGCAACAAAAGCGTCTTCGGCATGGGCATGCTGGCGGGCGGCTATTGTGCGCGGCTGCTGACCGACTGGCTGGGCCACGGCGCGCTCAGGCGTCTGCGCATCCGCTTCGCCTCGCGGTTCTGGCCGGACGACGTGCTGACCATCACGGCGAAGGTGACGGCCAAGCACGACGCCGAAAGCCTCATCGACTGCGAGTTCACCTGCCAGAACCAGGCCGGCGAGGTGATCATCCGCGGCGACGCCACGGCGGCGCTCCCGCGCTGACATTCGGCTGTCATCCCGGACGGCGCGCGAAGCGCGACGATCCGGGATCCAAGTACCCCGGCTTTTGAAATCGTCTGCGGACGATCGAGTTGCTGGGATACTTGGATCCCGGCTCTCGCGCCTTACGGCGCCCGGCCGGGATGGCGGCGGACATGGAGGAACTAATCCAGGCTGATGCCGGCGTCCTGGATGACCTTGATCCACTTCGCGTGCTCGGATTTCACGAAGGCGTCGAGCTGGTCGAAGGGCATCTCCAACAGTTCGCCGCCGTTCGCCTCGAAGCGCGGCTTGAGCTCGGGCAGGGATTGCGCGATCTCCTGCCGCAGGCGGGCGATGATGGCCGGCGGCGTCCGGCCGGGCGCGAACAGGCCGATCCATGAATCGATCTCGAGGCCGGGCACGCCCGCTTCCGTCATGGTCGGCACGTCGGGCATCTGCGGGTTGCGCTTCGCCGCAAGCACGGCGAGCCCCTTGACCTGGTCGGACTTGACGTAGGGCAGCGCCGCCGGGGTGGAATCGAAGAACAGGTCGACGCGCCCGGTCAGCACGTCCGGGAAAGCCGCGGCCGAGCCGCGATAGGAGACTTCCAGCAGCTTCGTGCGCGTGAGCTTCTGGAAGGCGGCGCCAAAGATGTGCTGGCCGCTGCCGATGCCGACATTCGCCACCTTGAGGGCATCCGGCTCCTTGCGCGCCGCCGCGATGATCTCCTGCACGTTCGCATAGGGCAGGGATTTGGCGCCGACGAGCGTATAGGAGATGTTGAACACAAGCGCGACGGGCGTGAAATCGTTCAGCGCATCGTACGGGAGCTTTTTGTACAGGCCGGCGTTGAACACGATGTTGGCCAGCCCGCCGATGAGCAGCGTCGTCCCGTCGGGCGGCGCAATCGCCACGGCCTGCGTGCCGATGTTCATCCCGCCGCCGGCCCGGTTTTCGACCGATACGCTTTGCCCAAGCCGCCGCGACAGCTGGTCGGCCAGCAGGCGGCCCACGAGGTCGTAGCTTCCGGCCGGACCGACCGGCACGATGATCTTGATCGGGCGATCGGGAAACGTCTGCGCCGCCAAGCCGGACGGCGCCAGCGCCGCCGCAAGCGCGGACAGCACGAAAGCGGCGCGTCCGGCGGCGCCGGCGCGGCGCGCGAGCGCGCTAGCCATTCGTCCGGTCCCCGGCGTCGTCCGGTGCTGTCGCTTCGGCGTGAAAATCGCCGGCCAGGCCGCGCGCCGCCATCAGGGCCGGATAGGCGACACGGAAGTCGGCCTGGATCGCGTCGAACGGCACGTCGTGAAACGTGCCGCGGTCG
>DATFWC010000324.1:0-7081 GCA_035259885.1 Xanthobacteraceae bacterium | reverse complement strand
CAAGGCCACCACCACCCTGCCCTGCGTGGTCTCGAGCACCAGCCTCTCGTCACTCATCGGCGTTCTCCGTTGGAAGGAAGCGCTCGCGGTCTCACTTGGCGTCCGCCGCGACCTGCATGCGCACGATGCGATCGGGATTGCTGACGGCTCCGTTTTGCGCCTGCGATCCTTTCTTGATCTTGTCGATCGCTTCCATGCCGGAGACGACCTCGCCGACCACCGTGTATTGGTTGTTCAGGCTGGGCGTCTCGGCGAACATGATGAAGAACTGGCTGTTGGCCGAATTGGGATTCTGCGCGCGCGCCATGCCGACAACGCCGCGCTTGAAGGGGGCATTGGAAAACTCGGCCGGCAAGTCGGGATATTTCGATCCGCCGGTCCCGTCGCCGCGCTGGCCGTCGCCGGTCTGCGCCATGAATCCGGCGATGACGCGATGGAACGGCACGTTGTCGTAGTACTTCTCGCGCGCCAGCGTCTTGATGCGCTCGGCATGCTTCGGCGCCAGATCGGGCCTGAGCTTGATCACCACGCGGCCGTACGGCGTCTCCATATAGACGGTGTTCTGCGGATCGAGCCCGGCGGGAAGCGGTTGGGCCAGAGCCGGCGTCGCGCACAGCAGGGCGACCAGGGCAAGGACGCGGATCATCAACAATCTCCTCAGGATCTGCCGCCGGTCTTGCCGGCGAATTTCTTGCGCATGCGATGCAGCACGAGCGGCGGGACGAAGGCCGAAATGTCGCCGCCCATGGCGGCGATTTGCCGGACCAGTGTGGCGGTGATCGGGCGGACCAGCGCGCCGGCCGGCACAAACACCGTCGTCACCTCCGGCGCCATGGTCTCGTTCATGCCCGCCATCTGCATCTCGTAATCGAGGTCGGTGCCGTCGCGCAGGCCGCGGATCAGGAGGCTGGCGCCTTCGCGCCGCGCCGCCTCAACCACCAGATCGTCGAACGTGATGCAGTCGAACGCGCAACCCGCTTCGCGCGCGATCGGCTCGCAGGTCTCCCGCACCATGGCCAGCCGCTCCTCGGGAGGAAACAGCGGCGCCTTGCCGGGATGAATGCCGATCGCCATCACCAGCCGGTCGACGAGCCGGACGGCGCGGCGGACGACATCGACATGGCCATTGGTGACCGGATCGAACGACCCGGCATAGAGCGCGGCGCGCGGCATGGGCGCGGTCTAGCCCGGCCGGTTCCCGGCGGCAAGGCCGCTGCGTCGCCACCGCCCTCCCGGGCTGGCGCAGCCGGCGAGTCCCGATGCATGATGGGGCTGCGGAGGAAGGCCCGGGGGAGCGAAACGTGCGGTTGCGGGTTCTTGTGGCGGCGCTGGCGTGCGGCGTCGTTACGTTGGTGGGCAATGAGGCAGGGGCGCAATCTTACCCGGCGCGGCCGATCAAGCTGATTGCGCCGTTTCCCGCCGGCGGGCCGGTCGACGTCATGGCGCGGCTGATCGCCCAGCACTTGTCGGCCACGGTCGGACAGGTGATCGTCGAAAACCGGCCCGGTGCCGGCGCCACGCTGGGGGCGAAAGCGGTGGCGACCGCCGACCCGGACGGATACACGCTGCTGCTCGGCAGCTCGGCCTCGCTCGCCATCGGCCCCGCGCTCTATCCCAGCGCCGGCTACGACCCGATCAGGAGCTTTGTACCCGTCGCCCTGGTGTCGAACGTCCCCTACGTGATGGTGGCCGCCGTCAAGGCGCCGTTCAAAACCGTCGGTGAGTTGCTCGCTCATGCCAGGGCACAGCCTGGAAAGCTCAATTTCGGCGTTCCCAACGGCGCGCCGCCGCACATGTTGGCGCTCATGTTCCGCCAGCTCACCGGCGCCGACGTCACGGTGGTGCCCTACAGGGGCGCCGCCACCGTCATCACGGATCTCATCGGCGGCCAGATCGACGCCGGGTTCGAGACCACGTCGGTGATGCTTGCGCATCTGCACGAAGGCAAGGTGCGCGGGCTTGCTGTCATCACCGAGCGACGCCTGCCGCAGCTTCCCGACCTGCCGACCATGCGCGAGAGCGGCGTTCCCGACCTGGTCGGCTCATCATGGACCGGCATCCTGGCGCCGGCGGGCACGCCGCCGGAGGTGGTTGACAGGCTCCGGTCGGCCATCATCGACGCCCTGAGGTCGGCCGACATGAAGGACAAGTTCGCCAAGCTCGGCGCCGAGGCGCGCTTCCCGAGTCAGGATGAATTCGCCAGCTTCATCGCCAGCGAGGCCGAGCGCCTCGGCACCATCATCCGTATTTCCGGCGCCAAAGGGGAATGACATGGCCAGGTTTCGTATCGCGTTGCCATTGCTGGCTCTCGGTGCCGTGCTCGCGGGTTCGGCCGCGCCGGCGGTGGCCCAACCTTATCCGGCCCGGCCGGTCAAGATCATCGTGCCGACGCCGGCCGGCGGCCCGGTCGACGTGATGGCGCGGCTTCTCGCCAACCACCTGTCGCCACGCCTGGGCCAGAGCTTTGTGGTCGACAACCGTCCGGGGGCCGGCAACACGATCGGCTCGAAGGAAGCGGCCGTGGCCGACCCGGACGGCTACACGCTGCTCTATTCAAGCGCGAGCGGGCTCGTGCTCGCCCCGATGCTGCAGAAGAACGCCGGCTACGATCCGATCACCAGCTACGACCCGGTCGCGCTTGTGGCGGCCAGTTCCAATATTCTGGTGGTGCATCCGGCGGTTCCAGCCAAGTCAGTGCAGGAACTGGTCGCCCATGCCAAAGCCAATCCGGGAAGAGTCAATTTCTCCTCGGGCGGCATCGGCGTGCTGCCGCACCTGATCGGGGAAATGTTCAAGGCCCGAGCCGGCATCGACGTCGTGCACGTGCCCTATCGCGGCGGCGGCCCCTCAATCAACGACGTGGTGGCCGGCCAGATCGACTTCACGTTTGAGGGCACCAGCGTGCTGCTGCCGCTGATCCAGGCGGGAAAGCTGCGGGCGCTGGCGGTGACCAGCCCCGACCGCGTGCGCGAGCTTCCCGACGTGCCGACCATGATCGAGAGCGGGTTTCCTGGCTTCTCCTCGACCAGCTGGACCGGTCTGCTGGCGCCGGCACGCACGCCGCCGGACGTCATCGCCAGGCTCAACCGCGAGATCAACGAGGCGGTGCAGTCGGCCGAGTTCAAGGCGGCGCTTGCCAAGCTCAGCTCCGAGCCGCTCGGCGGCACGCCGCAGGACTTCACCAGCCTGATCAAGGCCGACATTGCCAAATGGCAGCCGATCGTGACCTCGCTCAACCTGAAAACAGAATAACCGGGTGAGCGGAATCGACATGACGGCATCCCGGCTCGACCTGAGCGTCGCGCTCTCTGACAACCCCAACACGCGGCCGCTGCTCGACGGACGCGTGGAGGCGGAGGGCCTGCGACTCGTTGCCTCCGCTGTGCACCCGTCCGAGATGTTCTGGCGCCAGCTGCGGTTCGGCGAATTCGACGTCTCGGAAATGTCGATGTCGTCGCTGTTGATCGCCACCGCGCGCGGGCCCACCCCGTGGGTCGCGCTGCCGGTCTTCACCACCCGCGAGTTCTTTCACACCCGCATTCTCGTACGCACCGATGCCGGCATCGCGGCGCCCGCCGACCTCGCCGGCAAGCGCGTCGGTGTGCCGGAGTACCAGCAGACCGCGGCCATCTGGGGCCGCGGCGTGCTCAGCCACGAGTTCGGCGTCGCGCTCAAGGATATCGAGTGGTTCATGGAGCGGCCGCCGGACAAGAGCCACGGCGGGGCCACCGGATTCGTGCCACCGCCCGGCGTGCGGCTCAACCAGATTCCGCCGGCCACCAATATCGGCGAGATGCTGGTGCGCGGCGAGCTCGACGCCACGCTGCTCTATCTCACGCATCGCAACCTGGTCGATCGCAGCCGCATCGACCTGACAAGCCATCCGCAGGTGCGGCCCCTCTTCGCCGACCGCGCCGCGGAGGCCCGGCGCTACTATGCCAAGACCGGGCTCTATCCGATCAATCACACGGTCGTGGTCCGCCGCACCGTGCTGGAACGGCATCCCTGGATCGCGCTCAACCTGTTCTCCGCCTTGGTGGCGGCCAAGGCCGACGTCGCGCGCTGCGGCAGCGATTATCTTGCTCCGTTCCTGGCGACCGGGCTGGTGACGGGCGACGTGGAGCGCGCGCTCGCCACCGATCCGGTGGCCTATGGCGTGAAGGCGGCGCGGCCCGTGCTGGAGACCATCGCACAATACGTGCACGAGCAGGGCCTCACCGACCGCCGCGTCGCGCTCGAGGAGATCTTTGCCGCGAGCACGCTGGACCTGTGAGCCGCCGCGGCGCGGCCCCAACCTACTGCTGGCGAAGCCCGAGCGCGTCGACCAGCTGCTTGGTGCTCGCCACCTCCGCGGCCAGCAGCTCCGCCATCTTCTCCGGCGCGCTCGTATTGATGAGCGTGCCGTTGTCGGCCATGCGTCGCTGCAGGTCGGGGTCGAGGCTGGCCTTGATGAACTCATTGCGTATTTTCTGCACGATGTGATCCGGGGTTCCGGCCGGTGCCGCCAGCGCAAACCAGCTGGCAATGTTCAGGTTGGGCAGGCCCGCTTCCGCCAGGGTCGGTACGTCGGGCATCACGCTCAGGCGGACGTCGGCGTCGACCGCAAGCGCGCGCATCTTGTGCTCGACCAGAAAGCCCTTGGCGACCGTGTACGACGCCAGAGCGAAATCGACACGGCTGGTGACGAGGTCGGCCATCATGGGAGCGCCGCCGCGATAGTGCACATATTGCATAGGCGTGTCGGTGACGCTGCTGATCTTTGCCGCCAGCAGGTGCGACGGGGTGCCGACACCGGGAGAGCCGAACAGGAGTCCGCCAGCCTTCTTCTTTCCGTAGTCGAGCAGTTCCCGCATCGTTTTGGCCGGGCTGTCCGCCGGCACGGTCACGAAGGCGGCCAGATTGAACAACAGCGTGATCGGCTGGAACCCCTTGACCGGCTCATAGGGCGCTGATTGCACCGCCGGCACGGCCGCATGCTGCGAGCCCGAGAACACGAGCAGCGTGTAGCCGTCGGGGACCGAATTCTGCACCGCGGCGGCCGCCACGGCGCCGCCGGCGCCTTGCCGGTTTTCCACGATCACCCGGTGACCGATGTTCCTCGACACGGCTTCGGCATAGAGACGCGCCGTCACGTCGGTGATGCCGCCGGGCGCGAGGCCCACCACGATGGTGATCGACCGTTGTGGATAGTCCTGCGCCGCCGCGCCCTGCAGGCACAGCGACGCGAGCACGCCCACGAGGCCCACGCGGAGCAAAATCTGTCGGATCATGTCTTCCCCCTGGATCGACGCGTTCCCTCGCCGCGGCCGATATTTTAGCCTTGGTCGCCGACGACAAAAAAACGATAGCCCAGCGCACCCCAACCTTCCTAGCCGCCGGCGACGGCGAAGCGCTGATCGAGCCGGGTCGGCCGCACGGCGCGGCGAAGCACCGGGCAGAGCGGGGTCGGGACCGGCGTCTTGACAAATTTCGGCGTGTCGCCATCGTGGACGACGTCCACCCAGACGAGCCAGTTGTCCTCGTCGCGCTCCGGAAAATCGTCACGAAAATGGCTGAGCCGCGACTCGGTGCGGAACAACGACGCACCAAGAATGAAGCATGCGGCGAGCAGCATGGCCTCCGTCTCCTTCAGCCGCACCAGTTCGTGCACGTGCGGAGCCGCAAGCGCGCGCATGCGCTCGGCCAGGACGTCGACGCGCTGTCGCGCCTGCTGCAGACGCTCCCCGTGCTTGAGGATACCGACGTCGTAGGCGAACATCACCGCCTGCAGGTCGCGCAGGATGGCGTCGGACTCCGCTGCCGCCGTGCTGTCGAGCGGACGCAACGCTTCGTCGTGCAGCATCTCGATCTGGCCCGCATCGAGCCGCGGCGGGGGCAGGCTGTCGAGATCCTCGATAGCGCTGCGCCCGGCGACCCAGCCGTTGCCGACGCACAGCCCGATGTGGAAGCCGGCGAAGTGATTGGCGCAACCGGCCTGGGCCAGACCGGCCGCGAGCAGGCCCGGCACGCCGGAGCGGCAATCGGGACCGGTGCGGATGCCCATCTTGGTCATCTGATTGAGCGCATAGTAAGGGGTCTTGCCGAACATGTCGGTACGCGCCTCCGCCCCGAGCTTGCGGAAGAAATAGTCCATCCACTTCACCTTGCTCTGGATGAAGTATTCCCGCGTGTCCTCGGGAATAGGCGACATGTCGAGATAGAGCGGATCGTTGCCCTTCTGTTTCTCCAGTGCCATGGCGCGGGCAATGCGTGGAACGTCGGCTTCGTCCGCCCACTCGGGTTCGTATTCGCGCATGAAGGCTTCGCCCTTGCCATTGACGAAGTGCGCCCCCTCCTGAATGGCGAACGTTATTCCCTCGAAGTAGAATTTCGGCGTGCCCGGCCGGACATAGCTGAACTCGGCGTTGCGCAGCGCCGCACCGGCGCCATAGGCGAGCAGCGTGCCGGTGCCGGTAATGTCACGCACGAACCCGGAGCGGAATGTGATGGCATTCGTGCACATGATGGTCGCGCGCGCCTTGACGACATGAAAGGTCCCGGTGCGGCTGTGGATGCCGACGGCGCCCGTGATGCGGCCCTCGGCGCCGCGCAGCAGGCCGGTCACGAAGATCCGGTCGCGCAATTGTACGCCCTCGCGCTCGAGCGCCAGGCGCAGGCGCCAGCAGAATTCCAGCCCGCCGCCCTCCGGATAGAGCACGCGGGCGAGATCGAGCCCGCGCGTCGGCCGCCGCGCATAGCTGCCGTCCGCCGTCTGATGAAAGGTCATCCCGATTGCTTCAAAATCCTTGAGCCGGGCATGCGACTGCTGCAGCGCCTCCCGGACCAGCAGCTGGTCGGCAATCCCGTCATTGCCGGCCACGATCTCGCGCAGGACCCCGTCGATGTCGTCGCCGGGAAGCGCGACGATCATCCAGGCATTGGAGAAGGCGGTGTGGCCGGTGCGGCCGATCATCCACGAGTCGAGCAGCGTCACGCGGGTTCCTGGCGTGCCGTGCCGCTTGGCGCTCAGCGCCGCCAGCAAACCCCCGGCGCCGGCGCCGATGACCAGCACGTCGGTTTCGATGAGAACCCCGTCAAGGCT
>DATFWC010000323.1:0-3993 GCA_035259885.1 Xanthobacteraceae bacterium | reverse complement strand
CATCGAACTTGCCGACCGCTACACGGTGCCGGTAAGCCGTAGCCGTTTTGGCGGCCTGCGGTCGCGGCTTGGTGTGGGATCGCGAGCAGCGGTCAGTTAGGTAAGTCAGCCTTACTGCCGCAGTTCGTGCAGCCATGCCGCATTTCGTGCGCGTCGGGGCCTTCTCGTGAACCAATCATTGTTGGTTGGCGGTCATAGGCCCAAACTATTGCAACTTCAACAAAGAACCGGCTCCTGCCGCCGCCCTGCCAGCAGGACAGCGACCCGCCGAACGGGGAGGTATTTCGTGATCCCACCTGCCTTCGCCTACCACCGCCCGGCCTCTGTCAACGAGGCAACCGCGCTGCTCGCCGATCTCGGGGAGGACGCCCGGCCGCTCGCCGGCGGTCACAGTCTGATCCCGATGATGAAGCTCCGGCTCGCCAGCCCGGAGCACCTCGTCGACCTTGCCGGCATCCCTTCCCTCAAGGGCATCAGCCAGGACGGCAACGACATCGTCATCGGTGCCATGACGACGCAGCATGAGCTGATCGCCTCGGACCTGGTGGCGAGCAAAATCCCGATCCTGCGCGAGACCGCGCTGCTGATCGCCGATCCGCAGGTACGCTATATGGGCACGGTCGGCGGCAACGTGGCGAATGGCGATCCCGGCAACGATCTGCCGGCCGTCATGATGTGCCTCGACGCGGCTTACCAGCTCACCGGACGCGGCGAGCGCCTCGTCCCGGCGCGCCAGTTCTATCGCAGCGCCTACGTGACGGCGCTCGCCCCGCACGAGATCCTCACGGCCGTGCGCATCCCGGTGCCGCCGGCCGGCCACGGCGCGGCTTATGAGAAGCTCAAGCGCAAGGTCGGCGACTATGCCACCGCGGCTGCCGCCGTGGTGCTGACCCTGACCGGCGGGACCGTCGCAAGCTGCTCGATCGGCCTCACCAACGTGGCCGATACGCCGCTGTGGGCCGAGGAGGCGGGAAGACTCCTCGTCGGCTCGAACCTCGATGGCGCCAGCGTCAAGCGCGCGGTTGCGGCCGCCGAGGCGATCACGTCGCCGGCTGCCGACACGCGCGGACCGGCCGAGTACCGCACCAAGATGGCCGGCGTGATGCTGGCGCGCGCGCTCGAGCGGGCGCGCCAACGCGCGCGCTGAGGAGACTCTCATGGCCAAGACTCACATCACGCTCAAGGTCAACGGCAAGACCGTCGAGGCTCTGGTCGAGCCGCGCATGCTGCTGATCCATTTCCTGCGCGAGCAGCTCAACCTGACCGGCCCGCACATCGGCTGCGAGACCAGCCATTGCGGCGCCTGCACGGTCGATCTCGACGGAAAGTCGGTAAAGTGCTGCACCATGTTCGCCGTTCAGGCGAATGGCGCCCAGGTCGTGACCATTGAAGGCATGGCGAACGCGGACGGCACGCTGCACGTGCTGCAGGAGGCGTTCCGCGAGATGCACGGGCTGCAGTGCGGCTTCTGCACGCCCGGCATGATCACGCGCGCGCACCGGCTCCTGCAGGAGAACAGCAATCCGAGTGAGGAGGAGATCCGCCTCGGCATTTCCGGCAACCTGTGCCGCTGCACGGGATATCAGAACATCGTCAAGGCCGTGCAATACGCCGCCGCCAAGCTCAACGGCGTGGCGTTCCAGGAGGCGGCAGAATGAACGACGTCAACCTCACCTCCGAACAACGCGCCGAGCGCCTCCAGGGCATGGGGTGCAAACGCAAGCGCGTCGAAGACATCCGTTTCGTCCAGGGCAAGGGCAACTACGTCGACGACCTGAAGCTGCCGGGAATGCTGTACGGCGATTTCACGCGCTCGCCGCATGGCCACGCCCGCGTGAAAAAGATCGACACGTCGAAGGCCGCCGCCCTGCCGGGCGTGATCGCGGTGCTCACGGCGGAAACACTGAAAACCGTCAACCTCGCCTGGATGCCAACGCTGGCCGGCGACGTGCAGATGGTGCTGGCCGACGGAAAAGTCTTGTACCAGAACCAGGAAGTTGCCTTCGTCATCGCCGAGGACCGCTACACCGCCGCCGATGCGGCCGACCTGGTCGAGGTCGAGTACGAGCCGCTGCCGGTCAACGTCGATCCGCTCAAGGCCATGGCGCCGGATGCGCCGATGATCCGCGAGGACTTGAAGGACAAGACTGACGGCGCGCACGGCAAGCGCAAGCACTACAACCACGTCTTCAACTGGCAGGCCGGCGACAAGGCGGCGACCGATGCTGCCTTTGCCAAGGCCGACGTGACGATCAAGGAGCTGATCGTCTATCCGCGCGTGCATCCCTGCCCGCTCGAAACCTGCCAGTGCGTCGCCTCGTTCGACAAGATCAGGGGCGAGCTCACGCTGTGGGGCACGTTCCAGGCCCCGCACGTCATCCGCACGGTCGGCTCGCTGATCTCGAAAATTCCCGAGCACAAGATTCACGTGATCGCGCCCGACATCGGCGGCGGCTTCGGCAACAAGGTCGGCGCCTATTCCGGCTATATCTGCGCCATCGTGGCTTCGATCGTGACCGGACGCCCGGTCAAATGGGTCGAGGATCGCATCGAGAACCTCACCACCACGGCGTTCGCGCGCGACTTCCACATGGAGACGGAGATTGCCGCGACCAAGGATGGCAAGGTCACGGCGCTTCGCTGCTACACGATCGCCGACCACGGCGCGTTCGACGCCTGCGCCAACGCGACCAAATGGCCGGCCGGCCTCTTCAGCATCATCAGCGGCTCCTACGATTTCCCAGCCGCGCATGTATCGGTGGACGGCGTCTACACCAACAAGGCGCCGGGCGGCGTCGCCTATCGCTGCTCGTTCCGCGTCACCGAGGCGGCCTACGCCATCGAGCGCGCCATGGACATCCTGGCGCAGAAGCTCGGCATGGATCCGGCCGAGCTGCGCATGAAGAACCTGATCCGCCGCGAGCAGTTCCCCTACACGTCAGCGTTCGGCTGGCAATACGATTCCGGCGACTACCACGTCGCCCTGCAGAAGGCGATGGACACCGTCGGCTACAAAAAGCTGCGCGAGGAGCAGAAGGCGAAACAGGACGCGTTCAAGCGCGGCGAGACGCGCGAGCTCATGGGCATCGGCGTCGCCTCCTTCACCGAGATCGTCGGCGCCGGGCCGTCGCGCGCCTGCGACATCCTCGGCATCGCCATGTTCGATTCCGCCGAGATCCGCATCCATCCGACCGGCACCGGGATCTGTCGCCTCGGCACCAAGTCGCAGGGCCAGGGTCACGAGACCACCTACGCGCAGATCATCGCCACCGAACTCGGCCTGCCGGCCGACAACATCGCGGTGGAGGAAGGCAACACCGATACCGCGCCCTACGGGCTCGGCACCTATGGGTCGCGCTCGACCCCGGTGTCCGGCGCCGCCACCGCCATGGCCTGCCGCAAGATCAAGGCCAAGGCGCAGATGATCGCCGCCTACATGCTCGAGGTGCACGACGACGACCTCGAATGGGACGTCGACCGTTTCCGCGTGAAAGGCAATCCGGAACGCTTCAAGACCATGACCGAGCTCGCCTGGGCGGCCTATCATGAGGTGCCGCCCGGCATGGAGCCGGGCCTCGAGGCGGTGAACTACTACGATCCGCCCAACATGACCTATCCGTTCGGCGCCTATATCTGCGTGGTCGACGTCGACGTCGACACCGGCGTCACCAAGGTGCGGCGTTTCTATGCGCTCGACGACTGCGGCACCCGCATCAACCCGATGATCATCGAGGGCCAGATCCACGGCGGCCTTACCGAGGCTTTTGGCATCGCCATGGGCCAGGAGATCCACTACGACGAGGACGGCAACGTGACCACCGGGTCGTTCCTTGACTATTTCCTGCCCACCGCGGTCGAGACGCCGAAATGGGAGACCGACTGGACCACCACGCCGTCGCCGCACCATCCGATCGGCGCCAAGGGCGTGGGCGAGAGCCCGAACGTCGGCGGCGTGCCGTGCTTCGCCAACGCCGTCAACGACGCCTTCGCGTT
>DATFWC010000322.1:0-4831 GCA_035259885.1 Xanthobacteraceae bacterium | reverse complement strand
AATCGAGCGCGATGGCGATTTATCTCGAACTCGGCGCGCGTTCGCCCGCTGACGTGACCATCTGCTCCGACATCGACATGAGGAGTTCCAACGCCGACGGCCGGTTCGTACGCAAAGATGGCACGCCCTATCCCGAGCCATAGTCTGGTTTGAAGTTATGGAGCGGGAGCAGCTGGCGGCGTTGGATTTGCGGTGAGCCCGCCGGGCTTCGACAGCTCCCACTCTGATTTTCAAAATGGTGCGGACGGAGGGACTCGAACCCTCACGAGGTTCCCCTCAAGGGATTTTAAGTCCCTTGCGTCTACCATTCCGCCACGTCCGCGCGAACGTGTTCTAGCATTGCGCGTCTGCGCGGCGAAGCGTGACAAAGCAAAGCACTGTGCCTGTCGTCCCCGCGCAGGCGGGGACCCATGACCATTGTCGGCGCAGGTGGCCAAAAGCCAAGTGTGCATGGGTTCCCGCTTGCGCGGGAACGACCAGCCCGAAGCTCACTCCCGCACGGCGTGGCCCCACACGCTGTCCCAGTCCTGCCCGGCGGCGTCGGTGACGCGGCCGTCGGCCTCGAAGAACTTGTTGGGCACCTGGAAGATGGCGAGCATCAGCCCGCCGTCGGGACACCAGGCGACGTGGCGGCTGCCCGCCTCGCGCCACACGAACTCGCCCGGGCCGATCTCGAGCCCGGCGGCCGGCCCTTCCTTGTCCACCAGCCGGCCCTCGAGCACGTAGGTCTGCTCGATCTTCACGTGCTCGTGGTCGGGCAGCACCGCGCCAGGCGCAAAGCGCATCAGCGCCGTTACCAGGCCGGTGGCCTTGTCGAACAGCAGCGTCTTGGCTTCGCAGCCGGAGAAGCGCGTCTTCTGCCAGTCCATCTCGGCGGGGCGCACCACGTGCGAATGCGTCCCGGCGGTCTTCGGCGTCACGGCGTCCATGGGCGTCCTCCGGGTTATCGGCTTTGGGCCATTCTAGTCCAATATGGGCCAAGCGTCTTGCGGTGAGCCGCCCCTCATTTAGTCTGACGCATTGTCGGTTTTGGCTTCGGCGATGGCCTGCCTGGCCTTGGTCACGAACTCGTTCGCGCCCTTTTTCGCCGAGCGCACCATGCTCTCGAACCCTCGGAGCAACCTGTCGAGCTCAAGCTTGAGGCCGGCGGCGGACGGGTTGTCTACGTTGTCGATGTAGTCAAGCATCCGTGCGGTGACACTCATTTCCGCGCACAACACGGACAGCAGGCTATATGGCAGATTCGCGGACCGCACACGGAATTCCTCCACATGCTCCTGGAAGGCATTCCTGATCTCCTGGAACGCTTCGTCGTCGAATTCTTCGTCCAGATCTGCCATAGCGTTGCTCCTGAGCGCCGGGTCGCGCCCTGTCACAATCCACTTTCGCGGATGGGCGGCTGGAACGCCAGCCCGGTGTCCCAGGGAAAATAGATCCAGGTGTCCTGCGACACCTCGGTGATGAAGGTGTCGACCAGCGGGCGCCCCATCGGCTTGGCGTACACGGTGGCGAAATGCGCTTCGGGGAGCATGTCGCGCACGATGCGGGCCGTGCTGCCGGTGTCGACCAGGTCGTCGACGATCAGCACGCCCCTGCCCTTCCCGCCGTCGAGCGCCACCACGTCGGCGGCCACCTGTTTCAACACCTTCAGCGGCCCCTGCCTGGTGTCGTCGTAGCTCGACACGCACACGGTCTCGATGACGCGAATGCCGAGCTCGCGCGCCACGATCGCGGCCGGCACCAGGCCGCCGCGGGTGATGCACACGATCGCGGCGAACGGGCCGGCGCCGTTGAGGCGCCAGGCGAGCGCGCGGGAATCGCGGTGGAACTGATCCCACGACACGGGAAACACCTTGGCTGGCGCCGCCGCTTCGTTCATGGGCCACCTCCTGCCGGCGCGCACCGAAGCGGACCGCGGGAGCGCAACCGGCCTGCGCCTTGTAGCGCGCCAGGGCAGGAATTGGGAGCCGGTCCACCGCCGGGCGAGTCGTCGTTCGGCCTGCACGCCAGACGGGCCGAATCCCAGGTCGCCCTCTCTTGCGCTGCTCTACCGCACGTCGAGCACGAAATCGAAGCGTCCCGCCAGGCTGCCGCCGGCCTTGGCGACTTTCATCAGGAGCTCGCGGCGGAACAGGCCGTCGCTGCGATTCTTCGCCTCGCCGGGAAAGTAGAGCTGCGTCGTCAGCACGCGGCCGCCGGACGGCTGCACCTTCACGTGATAGTGGCGCGTGCGGCCTTCATAGGCGCCGGGCACCACCGTGAGGAAGCGGTAGCGCCCCTCGGCGTCGGTGAATTGATGGCCGCGCAGGCGGAAACCGGCATTGTCGTAGTCGCCGGTGTCGTCGGCATGCCAGAGATCGACCAGCGCGCCTGCGACCGGCCGGCAGCCGCGCGTGAGCACGAAGCCGACAAGCTCGATCGGCTGTCCCTTGATGCCGGCCTCGCGCAGGTCGAAACGCTCAGGCGAGCGCGGCTTGAAGAACGGGCCTTCGGTCTGGCGGAGGGTCGGCTCGTCGCCGCAGGACGGCGTCGGCGGGAGCTCGCCTTGCGCCGCCGCGCGCGGCAGATCGCTCAGGCTCAGCCACGTCGCGGCCAGCGCGCCGCTGAGGATGTCGCGACGGTCAGGATGATCAGACATAAAGGCCTCCCTATATGGATGCAGGAAGCGCGCGCATCTTTACACCATACGCGGCCCGCCTATTGGTCGAATGTTGTCCGATCGCGCCACGAAATTGCATTCCTGCGCCAATCGTGTGGCAAACCTGCCGATGTATCATCACAAAGTGAGCTTGGCGCTTGACCATACGGAACCTGCAGTTATGTCTTAGGCGGGGACAGGCTGCGAATCAAAACCATGACTGATTCAGAGACTGCATGAGCGTGCGCCCGGGAGAAAAAGCTCAGTACCAGTATAAAGATTTCCCACCAAATGCCGTTGCGCCGGCCACCGTTCGCGGCGTGCACGAGGCCAGATCCTGTCCGTCGTCGACGATCATCGAGCGCATCTTCGAAACGACGCTCGACCTCATCCTGGTGGTGGATCGCAAAGGCAATTTCCTCCGCGTCAGCCCCAGCTCCGCGATCATACTCGGCTATCGCCCGGACGAGCTCGTGGGCCGCAGTGCGGCCGGATTCCTCCACCCCGACGATCTCGAGAACACCCGCGCCGAGATGCGCCTCGCCCGGCGCGGCCAGGTCATGCGCAATTTCGAGTGCCGCTATATCCACCAGAACGGCGCGGTCGTGCCGCTGGCGTGGACCGGCGTGTGGTCGGAGCCGGACCAGCAGCACTTCTTCATCGGCCGCGACATGACCGAGCGGCTCAAGCTCGAAAGCCAGCTGCGCCAGGCGCAGAAGATGGAGGCCGTCGGCCAGCTCACCGGCGGCATCGCGCACGACTTCAACAACATCCTCACTACCATCATCGCCACCACCGAGCTCATGGCCGACCAGGTTGCCGACAATCCGGCGCTGGCGCAGATGGTTGCCTCGCTCGACCAGGCGGCGGAACGCGGCGCCCACCTGGTGCATCGCCTGCTCGCCTTCGCGCGCAAGCAGCCGCTGCAGGTGCTCACGCTCGATCTCAATGAGATCGTGCCGCGCATGGTTGCGATCCTGCGGCGCACGCTGGGGGCCGACATCTGCATCAAGACCGCGCTGGCGCCGGACCTGTGGCCGGCGGTGGCCGATCCCTCGCAGCTCGAGGACGCGATCCTCAACCTGGCGGTCAACGCCCGCGACGCCATGCCGAAAGGCGGCCAGCTCGTGATCGAAACCGCCAATGCCCACCTGGACGAGCATTACGCGGCGCAGAATGTCGACGTCGCCCCGGGCGACTATGTCGCCGTCATCGTCACGGATTCCGGCCGCGGCATGCCGCCCGAGGTGATCGAGCGGGCATTCGAGCCGTTCTTCACCACCAAGGAGGCAGGCCACGGCACCGGGCTCGGCCTCAGCATGGTATACGGCTTCATCAAGCAGCTGCGCGGCCACGTGAAGATCTACAGCGAGGTCGGCCACGGGACGAGCATCAAGCTCTATCTGCCGCAGGCCAAGAGACCGAGCGCGGCCGTTGAGCCGGCCGCGGCCGCCGCGCCCTACCCCGCCGGTCACGAAGCCATCCTGGTGGTCGAAGACGAGGCCTCGGTGCGCGCCGTCGCCGTGAGCATTCTGGAGAATCTCGGCTATCGGGTCGTGCAGGCGGAGGACGCGCTGAGCGCGCTCGCCATCCTGGAAACATCCGAGCCCATCGATCTCCTGTTCACCGACCTGATGCTGCCCAACGGAATGAGCGGCCAGGACCTCCTGCGCGAGGCGCGCGGCCTGCGCCCCGCGCTCAAGGCGCTGTTCACCTCCGGCTATTCGGCGCAGTTCATTGCGGCGCGCGGCGACTCCGACCTGAACGTGCCGCTGCTGGGAAAACCCTACCGTAAGCACAAGCTCGCCGAAGCGATCCGCGATGTGCTGGATGGCACGGGCTGACGTCGTAGCCCGGCTGGAGCGAAGCGAAATCCGGGAAGCGCCTGGCCAGTTTGCACCGCCGCTCCCGCATTTCGCTGCGCTTCATGCGGGCTACAAGCGGAGCTACCGTGCAAGCGCCGCCCGCACGCGCCGCAGCATGTCTTCCACGGCGGCCGCCGCGGCCGCCAGCCGTTCGGCATCGCGCCCGCGCACGACCACGTTGGTGTTCGGTCCGCGCTTCTCGTCGAAGAACGGATAGCTGCCGATCGTCACACCGGGATGCGCCTGCGCGATGGCGCCGAGCTCGCTGCCGATGTCGCCTTCGCGCAGGTCGGCGCGCAGCGTCTGCGACAGCATGCGGGCGCCGGTC
>DATFWC010000321.1:0-6735 GCA_035259885.1 Xanthobacteraceae bacterium | reverse complement strand
TGATCGATTTTGCCAGCCAGAAATTCGGCATCGTGCTGGACTGGTCGGACGAGAGCATGCGCCACGTGGAGCAGATCGCCGTCGCGCTGCACGAGATCTACAAGAAGACCCGTCCCACGCCTGACCAGATCGCGCCGTTCTACCGGATGCTGGGCAGCTATATCGGCGAGATCTACCGGCGCAACCGCCAGGCCGAGTGGGGCTGGGTCACGCTGGACGGCAAGCGCTTTCCCGGCATGCAGCACAAGGCCGGCAACCTGTTCTGGCCATGGGGTAAGGCGCAGAGCCGCATCGTCAACGGCTCTGCCGACAATCTCTTGCACTATTATCAGTATCTGTGCGCGCCGGCGGAGATGCTGCCGTAAACGTCACACCTTCGTTGTCTGCTTCCCGAACGGTATCGTCATCGGCACCGACAGCAGCAGCAGCGCGCACAGGCCAATCGGCACGAAGGCGGCGGCGGGAATCTTGGTTGCGTCCCAGGTCACGCCGCTGACCACCGCCACCGCCATGCCGAGCGCGTAGCTCACCGTCAGCATGGCGGCAGAGACCGGCGCCACGTCCGCGGGCGCACACAGGAGCGGCGGCAGCGCCAGCACCAGGACGAGCACGCCGGCGGCCGCAAAGCCGAGCACCGCTGCCCACAGGACAGTCCACGCGCTCGCCGTGGTGGCGATGCCGATGATGCTCAAAAGGCAAAGTATCCCGAACGCCAGATAGGGCCACACGCGCCGCTCCAGCCGGCCCGCCAGCACCAGCAGCAGGATGGACGCGGGCAACTGGCCGAAGTTGAGCGCGCTCAGGCTCGCGCTGATCAGGTCGGCGCGGCCCTGGCTGGTGAGGTAGTCGGGCAGGAACGTATTGCTGCCGAAGTACATGGCGTTGACGCTGCCGAACGTCAGGCCGAGCCGCCAGATCAGCCCGTTGCGCCAATCCGGCCACCAGCGCGGGGGCGCGGCGCCTGGCGTCGTGGCGCTCGTTCTGTCCTGCGCCGACAGCGTGGCGGCGACGAGCGCCGCAATCATCAGCACCGGCAGAGACCACACTGCCAGGCCGAGCGGCCACGAGTTGTCGACCAGCGGCAGCACCAGCGGAATCATCAGCAGGACGGGAAGCGTCTCGCCGACCAGCAGCCCATTGGAGTAGACCGCCGTGGCAAAGCCGATGCGCTGCGGCGCCCACAAGCGCACCAACGCCGGCAGCGCCGGCTGCATGATGGCGACGCCCGCCGCCATCAGCATGGTGGTGGCGTAAAGCCACGCGGCGGCCGGAACAGCGCCGCGCAGCGCACCGCCCAGGGCTGCGACCACGAGGCCCGCCAGCAGCGCCCGCACCGGGCCCAGCCGCGCGATCATGAGCGCGCCGGGCAGCGCCGCCACGGCGAACAGCACCACCGGCAGGCCGCCCAGAATACCGACGCCGGTTGCCGACAGGCCGAGATCGTGATGGATCGCCGGGATGACCGGCGGGACCGCCAGGATGGTCAGCCGCAGTGCATTGCCGGCCAGCCACAGGATGAGGATGTGCAGGAGAAATTTTTGCGGCATGCCTGAGGATGGTTGCGTGTCATGCCCGGCCTTTTGCCGGGCGCCCTGCTTGGAAGGGCACGGCCGTGCCTAAAGAAGCGAGATGGCCGGGACAAGCCCGGCCATGACGAAAGGCGTTGTTAGACACAGACAGGAATGCATCAGGGCGAAATTTCCTCCAGCACGCGGCCCTTGGTCTCGATCGCGAACAGCGCGGTGATCACGGCTGCCAGCGCCGCCACCACGCCGAAGCCGACGAACACGCTGCCGAGGCCGGACGCCACCATGTAGCCCACGACGGTCGGCCCGATCATCGACGCCAGCCGCAGCCAGGCCGATGCGGTTCCCACCGCCAGCGCACGCGTGCGCGTGGGATAGAGTTCGGGCGTGTACAGATAGACCCCGATGTTGATCGTGCTGGCGAAGAAGTACGCCACCGTGACATAGGCGAGCACGCGCTCGGCCGGGGCGGCCCCGCGCAGGCCCAGCGTGATCAGCGCGATGGCGGCACCGGCAAACGCCAGCGCGAACCACGGGCGCCGGCCGACGCGGTCGATCGTCAAGGCGCACACCAGCGTGCCGACGAAGCCGACCACCTGGGTGATGAGGCCGTAGCGCAGCGCGGTGTCGAGCGGCAGCCCGTAGAGGGTGCGATAGAGCGTCGGCAGCCAGACCGAGAGGCCGTAGTTGATCAGATAGGCGGTGAACCAGATCACCCAGACGACCAGCGTGCGGCGCAGATACAGCGGGCCGAACAGGTCGGACCACGACGGGCGTGCCGCCTGCACCGTCACGATTGGACGCGGCGGTGGCAGCGGCTTTCCGGTCGCCTGCTCGATCGCGCGTTCCATGCGCGACAGCGCCGCTTCGGCTTCCGCCTGGCGGCCGCGGACGGCGAGCCAGCGCGGCGACTCGGGCAGGAGCCTGCGCAGCACCAGCGCCAGCAGCGCCGGAATGGCGCCAAGCACGAACATCCATTGCCAGCCGAGCTGCGGCACCACCCACAGGCCTACCAGGCTCGCGCCGACCAGGCCGATGGGAAACACCAGCTCGTACAGCAGCACGAAGCGGCCGCGGCCCTGGGCACGGGTGAGTTCGCTGATATAGGCCGCCGCCACCGGCACCTCGCCGCCGAGGCCGATCCCCTGGATGGCGCGGAAGATGAGCAGCGAGGAAAAGTCCCAGGCGACGGCGCACACCAGGCTCATCACGGCGAACACCGCGATCGACCACACCATGGCGGTCATGCGGCCGTAGCGCTCCGACACCCAGCCGAACAGCAGCGCGCCCGCGAGCTGGCCGGCGAAGCCGGCTGAGATGATGAGCCCGATCTGCGGCGGCGTCAGCTTCCACAGCGGCGCGATGGCGGGCAGGACCGCCGCGATGGCCAGCGCATCGAAGGCGTCGAAGAACGTCGCCGTGCCGACGATGATGCGTGCCTTGATCTGCCAGGCGGACAGCGGCAGCCGCTCGATGCGTGCCACGACGGCGTCGGCGCCGCGCGCGCCGGAAAATTCCGCTGCTGTGTCGGCTGTCATGACGTCCCCCGGCAATGTCACTCACGCCCCGAAGGAGATTACGCCAGCCGACATGCCGCGCGATAGGGAACGGGGTGGGCTCAAGGCACTTAAAACGCTCAACCCCAGATCGCCTGGGCGGCCTCCACCACCAGCCGCAGCTTGGCGCGTTCGTCCGCTTCGCTCAACGGATTGCCGGCGGCGGTGCTGGCGAAGCCGCATTGCGGCGAGATGGCCAGCCGGTCGAGATCGATGTGACGCGCCGCCTCGTCGGTGCGCCGCTTGAGGTCGTCCATCCCCTCGAGGGCCGGCGTCTTGCTGCTGACGAGGCCGAGCACCACGCCCTTGTGCTGCGGCACGAAGCGCAGCGGCTGGAAATCGCCGGCGCGCGGCGTGTCATATTCGAGCAGGAAATGATTCACGTCGGTGTTGGCGAAGAACCGCTCGGCCACCGATTCGTAGCCGCCGGCCGCGAGATAATGCCCGCGAAAATTGCCGCGGCACATGTGCACGCCGACGATCATGTCGGGCGGCCGCGCCGCCACCGCCCGGTTGATGGCGTCGATATAGAGATCGACCAGCGCGTCGGGATCGCCGCCCACGTCCGTGACCTTCCGGCGGATCGCCGGATCGCACAGCAGCGCGATCGCCACCTCGTCGAGCTGGACGTAACGGCAGCCGGCGCCCGCCAGCTCGGCGATTTCTGCCGCGAACACGGCCGCCAGATCGGCGAAGAAGCGTTCCGCATCGGCGGCGTACGCCGCCGATGCCGCAAAGTCGGTGCAGCGGTAGAAATGCATGGTGGACGGCGCCGGCAGCGTGATCTTCGCCGTGGCGCCAGTCGCCTCGCGCAGGAACGCGAACTCGTCGAGCGCCAGCGGCTGCGTGCGCCGGATCTTCGCCGCGGCATAAGGCGCCGTGAACTCGACCTCGTGACCGTGATCGTCGCGAAACCGGAAGATCGCAGGCTTGATGGCAAAGCCGTCGGTGCGCTCGACGAAGCGCCCCCAGTACGAGCCGCGGCGGAATTCGCCGTCGGTGACGACGTGCAGCCCGACCTGCTCCTGCAGCCGCACCACGTCGCGAATGCAGTCGTCCTGGATGCGGGCGAACGACCGCGCATCGATCT
This sequence comes from Xanthobacteraceae bacterium, assembly GCA_035259885.1. Taxonomy (GTDB): domain Bacteria; phylum Pseudomonadota; class Alphaproteobacteria; order Rhizobiales; family Xanthobacteraceae; genus DATFWC01. The sequence continues at coordinate 2,563 of DATFWC010000321.1, read as the reverse complement.
CGTGCGTGGCGAACTGGCGGAACGCCTGGCGCAGCGCCGGCGGCCGCAACAGGCTGCCCACATGGTCGGCACGGAATGGCGGTCGGCCCGTCATCGGCAAGCTCCCGCAAGGCGCCTGTTGTCTATAGGTTCATAGATGGAATATCAATTGGCTGCCTGCTGCCAGGAGATCCCGATGGCTGTGGTATCCATCGCGTCGCGCCGCGCCGGCCAGCGCCGCGCCGGGTCGCCCCGCCGCCGCGCGCCGCAAATCATCGCGGCGGCCGCCCGCGTGTTTGCCGAGCGCGGCTTTCATGGCGCATCGACCCAGGACATCGCCGACGTGCTCGGCATTCGCCAGGCCAGCCTCTACTACTATTTCGCCTCGAAGGAGGACGCGCTCGAGCTGGTCTGCCTGAAGGGTGTCGAAGGTTTTTTCGAGGCCGCCAAGGCCATTGCGGCGGGGCCGGGCCCGGCGAGCGAAAGGCTTGCGCGCCTGATCCAATCGCATCTGGCTCCGCTCGCTGACCGCAGCGACTTCGTAAAAGTATTTCTCAACGAACGCCAGCATCTGCCCGGCGAGAGCAGACGCCGCATCGGCAAGTGGTCGCGCGGCCTCGAACGCATCTTCGAGGACGTCATCCGCGAGGGCGTGCGCAGCGCCGAGTTCCGCCACGACCTCGACACCCGGCTGGCGACGCTGGCCATCCTTGGCATGGCCAACGCGACCGCGAGCTGGTACCGCAAGGAAGAGGTGCCGATCGACCGCATCGCCGCCGAGTTCGTGCGGCTGGTGCGCGACGGCATGGTGGCGCGGGTGCCGGCCCGGCGGCGGCGCTGAGGCTATAGACCTATAGAATTACCCGCGAGCCTGGGCTAGCCTTTCACCCCGGAGATCGCCGAACGGACGCCGCATGGCCGCTTTGGATCGCGAGGCGCTACGCCGCTCCACCGCACCGCTGCTGCTGAGCGAGCGGGCGCGCGCCGCGCCGGGGGCGATCGCGCTGCGCTCCAAGCGCCGTGGCATCTATCGCGAGCGCAGCTGGCGCGACTGTGCCGCCCTGGTGGCGCAATGCGCCGGCGGCTTGCAGGCGCTCGGCCTCGGCCGCGGCGATCGCATCGCCATCATGGGCGATCCGTGCGAGGAATGGGTGATCGCCGATCTCGCCGGCCAAAGCATCGGCGCCGTCACCTACGGCATCTATCCCACGTCGTCGGCATCCGAGCTCGAGTTCCTCATGCGCGACGGAGCCGCGCGCGTGTTCATCGCCGAAGACCAGGAATACGTCGACCGCATCCTGCCCGTCGCCGATCGCCTGCCCGCGCTGCAATGGATCGTGGTGATCGATCCGTCCGCCATGTTCGGCTACGCGCATCCCAAGCTCAGGCGCTACGCCGACGTGCTCGCGTCCGGCGCCTGCGACGACCCGCTCGGCGCGCTCGCCGACATGGCCGGCGCGCTCGACGCCGGCGCTCCGGCCTTCATCGTCTACACGTCAGGCACCACCGGCCATCCCAAGGGCGCCGTGATCACCCACGGCGCGCATCTCGCCGCCGCCCACACGATCGTCGACCATTACCCGACGCTGGCCGCGCGCGAGCACCGCACCGTCGTGTTCCTGCCGCTGTGCCACATCCTCGGCCGCGACGTCGCCATCACGCTGCCGCTGATCTCGCGCCTGGTTCCGCATTTCGGCGAGGATGCGGACGACTTCGTCACCACGCTGTTCGAGGTGGCGCCCACCGTGCTGTTCACGGTGCCGCGCTATCTGCAGAAGTTCGCGTCGCAGCTGCTGGTCGACGTCGGCAACACGTCGCGGGCGAAGCGCGCCGCCTACGATTTCGCCATGCTGCTAGGGCGCGCCTGTGCGCAGCGGCGCTGGAGGAACCGGGCGGGGATCGGCGTCGCCGTCGTGCACAAGCTCGCCCGCGCGCTCGCCTTCGCCCCGATACTGCGGCGGCTCGGGCTCGACCGCGTCGAGCTCATGCTGTCGGGCGGCGCGCCGCTGGCGCCGGACACCATGGCGCTGTGGCAGATCTGGGGTGTGAATCTGGTCGAGGTCTACGGCCAGACCGAGACCGCCGGCGCCTTCATCAGCGCGCAGCCGGGACCGTTCCCCAGGCCGGGGAATGTCGGCACCGCCATGCGCGGCCTGGAGGTGAAGCTCGGCGACGGCGGCGAAATTCTCGTTCGCGGCCCGGACCTGTTCGCCGGCTACCTCAACAGCGAAGCCGCGGTACGCGATGCCGACGGCTGGCTGCATACCGGCGACGTCGGCAGATGGGAGGGCGGGAATCTCAAAATTGTCGATCGCGCCCGCGACTTCATCGTCACGTCTGGCGGCAAGACGCTGTCGCCGGCGTTCATGGAAAACCTGTTGCGCGCCAGCCCCTACGTGTCCGAAGCGGTCGTGTTCGGCCACGCGCGAAAATATCTCACCGCGCTGATCGAGATCGATTACGACGCCGTCGCCGACTGGGCGCGCAGCCGCAACGTGACCTATACGGGCTTCACCAGCCTGGCCGGCCATCCCGAGGTCGAGCGGCTGCTCGCGGCCGAGATCGAAAAAGCCAACAGCGAGGC
>DATFWC010000320.1:0-5933 GCA_035259885.1 Xanthobacteraceae bacterium | reverse complement strand
GCGAGGTGCGGGTCCGCGTGCTCGCTTCGGGCGTCGAGTACACCGACGTCGTGATCCGCCGCCACCTCTACCCGCAAACGATGCTGCGCAGGCCGCCGTTCGTGCTGGGCTATGATGTCGTCGGGGAAATCGATCAGATCGGTTATGGCGTGAGCGGCTTTCAGGTTGGCGACCGCGTGGCTGATATGACCGTGGTCGGGTCCAACGCCGCCTGGCGCACGCTCCAGGCTGACAACCTGGCCCGCGTGCCGGCGGGCGTCGACGCGGCGGATGCGGCCGCCCTGATCTTGAGCTGGACGACCGCATACCAGCTGCTTCACCGCGCGGCCCGCGTGCAGCGAGGCCAGCGCGTGCTCGTGCAGGGAGCCGCCGGCGCGGTCGGCCAGGCGCTGCTCGTGCTCGGCAAGCAGGCCGGCCTCGAGCTGTGGGGCACCGCGCGCGGCGTGCACGCGGCGCTGATCCGCGAGCTTGGCGCCACGCCGATCGACTACCGACGCGAAGACTTCACGCGCGTCCTGCCGGGCGGGTTCGACGTCGTCTTCGACGGCATCGGCGAGGACGGCTATCGCCGGTCGTTCGCGGCGCTCAAGCGCGGCGGCCTGCTCTGCGCCTACGGCTACACGGCGGGCGTGCAGGCGCAGCGTCGCCTGCTCACCATCGTGATGTGGATTGCGCGCTTGTTCATATGGAGGCGATTGCTGAGCTGGTTGCCTGGTGGCAAGCGCCTCCGCATCTACTCGATCAATGTGATGCGGGCGCGACATCCCGCCTGGTTCTCCGAGGACCTGGAGCGGCTCTTCGGGCTGTTGGCAGCTCGCGCCATCTCGCCGCGCGTCGCCGAGCGGATCTCCTTCGATGAGGTCGCCGAGGCACACCGCCGTCTCGAGGCGGGCGGTCTCGAGGGCAAGCTCGTCCTCTGCCCGGACCTCCCGATGCGACGCGACCGGGTGCCGCTGCAGCGGGAGCCGGGCCGCACGTCCGTCCAGACCGCACCCGCGACCTTGGTCTGAGTGTTGGTTGGGGCGAGGTGGGGCAAGCGGCGCGCGCGGTGCGATGCTCGAGCGCGCCGGCAACTCGGCTGTCATCCCGGCCGAGCGCAGCGAGAGCCGGGATCCATGTACCCCTGCACTTATTTGCCGTGCGGGATGACAGCCGAGGGGAGACGGTGTGCCGCAGCGTCACCCGTCAGCTGGTGCGCCGGCATCGCACGAGGCCACGAAGGCGGCGATGTGCTGGATCAGCCGGGTCTCGGCCAGCAACGGGGCGTGGCCCTGGTCTGCGACGACGGCGACGTCGAGCTGGGCGCGCCGCTCCAGCATCGCCTGCAGCGTGGTCGAGGCCAGCATGTCGGAGTTGGCGCCGCGGACGATCATGAGCGGCACGCGCGCGAGCGCGTCGAACTCGTGCCACAGCGTCGGCGGACGCTCCAGGTTGGCGCGCCGCAGCGCGCGCGCGAGGTTCACGTCGTAATCGGGCACCAGGCGGCCCCGGTGCTCGCGCCAGGTGCGCCGCGCCAGCGCGTTCCAGTCGTGGGGCTCGAGCCGGGGAAACTGCGCGCCCATCAGCCAGCGCAGGACCTCGCCGCCTTCCGCGAAGCTGCGCGGGACCGGAAGCTGTCCCACATGGCGTCTGATGCGCAGCAGGCCGCGCGGGTCCATCACCGGACCGATGTCGTTGAGGACGACGCCGGCGATCGTCGTCGGCTGCTCCACCGCCAGCATCATGGCGATGAGGCCGCCGTGCGAAGTGGCGACGAAGATGGCCGGCGCGAGCTCGAGCGCGGTCACGACCGCCGCCACGTCGGCGAGAAAGACCGAAAGCCGGTAGTTGCCGGAATTGCGATCGTATTGCGAGCGGCCGTGGCCGCGATAATCCAGCGCCACGACCAGCCGCGGCGCGGCCGGATCGGCGGCCAGCGCCGCCGCCAGGCCATGAAAGTCGGCGCCCGTGCGGGCGAGACCGGGGAGGCACACGACCGGACGCGCCGATCCCGCCCGTGACCCGTAGCGGCGGACATGCAGGCTCAGCCCGTCGGGCGCCGCCACGAAGACGCTGGAAAATTCCTCGGTCAGGCGGCTCGGCGCGGGCGGCGCACGCGTCGCCACGCCTACACCTGCCGATTCGCGTCGCCCCCATCCCATCCTCTGCCCTTCTGGCGAGCGGGATGGGCCGTCAGCGATGTCGTTGCGTCGCATCAGGCGCCTCGCGCGCCGCGGGCTCTTTCTGGCCCCTGATAGGTGGAGAACAAGAAGCGGTGGTTGGGGCTTGGTGTGAACGCACCAACGCGGGCAACCGCAAGGCTGCCCGCCATGGCGTCGACCCTCCGAGCATGATCCCGAAAAGTGGCTACCGGTTTTCGGAAAAGATCATGCTCCAAGGATAGTTCTGGTCGCGGGCGCGCGGCCGGTGTCTCAGGCTCCGGCCGCGGCCGTGCTCGATTCAATGCGGCCGCAGATCGGTATCGATCACCGGCCCCAGATCGCCATCGATGTCGAGCGGTATGGCCGGAGGCAGGGTCGGGGCTGGCTGGCTCTTTTTCGCCGCCGCGTCGCCGCTCGAGGCCATCTCGGTGGGATTCTCCACCCGCCGGACGGTTCCTTCGAACACGGCGTCCTCCTCGATCGACAGCCAGTGATGAAAAATGTCGCCGTCGACGGTGCCGCCCTTCCTCAGCCTGACGCGTCCGCCACGCACTGTGCCCTTGACGGTGCCGCAGACCGTGACCTCCTGCGCGATCACGGTGCCTTCGACCAGCGCGCCATCGCCGATCAGCAGGTCGGCGGAGGCGTGCACCTCGCCTTTGATCCGCCCGAACACCTGGGCCGGACCATTGCATTCAATGTTGCCGATGATCGACATGCCGCTGCCGATGCACGAGACCGTGCTGGCCTCCGCGTCCGCCTGCGGCTTCGCCGCATTCCGTTCAACGACGGGAGCTTGCGGCGGTACTATCGTGGTGATGATTGGCGAAGCGTTTGCGTTGGCGTTCGCTGTCTTGTTGTCGAGTGGCTTGCTGTCGAGTCCCTTACGCTTGAACATGTTAACCCCCTACTCCTGAACACGGTTACCCCTCGTTCGGCCGGCATGGCGGAACACCCCCCGGGCATGACCGTCCGTTCGATTGTTTTGTCGCTTGCAACCGCGAGTTTACCGTAATCGGCACGGGCCCGACAGCGAAATCGTGTGCACGTGCCGTCATGATTAACCCGAGCCCGGCGTCAGAAACTCAGGGTTACGGGCCCCTTGGCGCGCCGCCGCCCGGTTGTGCGGCCCGGCACGGACAGGATCCGCCGCCGGAGGTAGGGTGTGATGCCGGGCGCGGACCGCGGGGGGCGGCCAGCGTCGCAGCGAAGACCGGCGTGATGGTCGAAATCGGCGCCGGGGTGAGGGCGCGGCGTGCGCGCCCAGGACGGCGAAGCCGATTTGGGGAGGCGCGCTGCGCCGACGGGCGGGAATGGACGGGCGGGAATGTCGGCTTCCGGGCACGTCTCCGACCCGCGAGGTGATCCGGGCATCATGTCGCTGGGACGGCGTCGCGCTTGGCGCGGTGTCGCGGCGCGAGCCTGAGCATGTTGATCATTGGCTCCCCTCCCCGGCCGCCTCCGCTAAAGTGCCTTCGCGCGTCCTGGCGTGCATCGATTCTACGGGAACGTCGATGGCATGAGGTGCTGTCACGTTCCGCGCGCGGGAGTATATTGGGTTGATGGCAGTCAGTTCGCCCGATCTGAAAGTGTTCCTGGTCGCCACACCTTTCTTCGGTGGCCTCTCGGACGCAAGCCTTGATCTCCTGATCTCGATGCTGGTCGAGCGGCGCTTCGACATCGGTGGCACTGTCGTAGCGGAAGGAGAACCGGGGCGCTCAATGTATATTGTTCACTCCGGCGAGCTCATGGTGAGCAAGCTCGCGGAGTCGGGGCGCGTGTTCAGCATGAGGCGTCTCGGGCCCGGCGATTTTTTCGGCGAAATGGCGCTCATCGAAGTGCAGAACAGATCAGCCACCGTCGTCGCGGAGAGCCCAACGGTGCTCTACGAGCTCACCGCCCGAAACCTCTATACGTTCTACAAGGCCGACATCTACGCGTATGCGATGGTGATGCAGAACATCAACCGCGAGCTCTGTCGGCGGCTGCGCCGCGCCGATAATCGCTTTGCCGAGATGGCAGACGCTTCACGCGATGATGACGCAGATTCGCGTGTGTCCTGTGGATCGGGAAGTAGCGCGCCGAATGATTGAAGAATGCGCTTCTATCGGAGTGCGGTTTCAATCATGACGGCCAGCACCTTGTCCGCCGCAAGGTACGCCTCGGCCAATTCTCGGGCCTTGACGGAATGGCGCTCGTAATCGCTTTCGACCGCCTCGAGCGCGGACGCGGCCTCCTCGGCAGATCCGAAACTCAGCAGCCCCTCACCGGTCGGCAGCACTTCCGAGAAGCCGGTATCCTGTAGGATGACGGGGCGGCCGGACGCGAGAAAGGCCGCGCTTCGGTCGCTGAACCAGCCGGTGCGCAGGGCCACGAATACGTTCTTGCAAACGCTGAACTCCCCACGGGAACCGCGGATGTGGTTCTTGTACCCCTCGAGCGTCCGGGTGACCTGCTGTGCGTCCTCAACGTTCCATCCCGATTTATCGAGTTCGTCCAGCGGGGCGTTGCCCGATATCGCCGCGGACAGCTTGAAGCGCGTACGCGCAGGAAGATCCAGAACCTTCTGAAACTCGACATCCTTTTGCCCGTAGGCCCGACCCCGATACTCGACGACTTTGTGCGATTGCCAGTTCATGACCGTCGTCCATGCGGATCCGCGCGGCGATGGCGCCGGGCTGAAGAAACCGGGCATGGCCGGGTTGCACACGCGATGCCAATGCTTGCCGGCCGTAGGGGCTGTCGACGACGGGGTGCCGAGCAGCATGCCGTTCGTGAAATACAGGTCGAAATCGAGTGGTTTGGCATGGCCCGCTTCCCAGCGGATCTGCGTGTATCCGGGCTCGCCGTCGATGAGCATTGTCTTTTGGCCATCGTTCACGAACGGTAACCAGGCTCCGTGGTTGCCGCCATCGATCAAGAGATCGGCGGAGCGAAAAAATTCCCTGAATTGAAGATCGCTCATTCCGTAGCCGCGCCCGAAACGGTCTACGAGCCGCCACTTTCCGAGATCCAAGGCTTCGAGGACGGGAACCAATTTTCGCAATCCCGACGAGGGATCGTCCGTCATCACACGTCGATCTGGGCAATAGAACGCATCCGGGTAATCCGCGCGTTCCAACAGACAGATGTCGTGCCCACTTGCGCGAATCCCGAGCAGATACTGCAATGCCCACGACACCATGCCGCCCAGCGGGTAGCGAAAAAAATACGTTGCGAACGCGATTCGGGCCATCGAAGACAACAGGTCTGGAGGCAGATCTGAAGGGGCGCGACCGCCCCCTTATCGACCGGCAACGGTGCTTTGCGCGGGCTGATCCGGCGTGCTCCGATCAGGGCTGAGGCACACTTCCCGAATGAACTCGGCGCTCATCCGCTCGATCTCAGCGCGCGCGCGAACCGCACAAGCTTTGGCTGTCGCGCGCACGTCGGCCGTCATGCAGTCCCGAAAGGCACGCTGCAGCGCCTGATCCGTCGCGCTTTCCACCGAAAATACGTAAGGCCATCCGATCGCTTCAGCTTGACGGCGAATCTTTCCGCCCCCGACGACAGAGTCGACGGCGAGGGCCGGCACGCCGTTCTTGATGGCCAGCACCATGCCGTGCAAACGCGTCGTGAGGACGAGATCCATCCGGGCAATGAGGGATTCGATCTCGGCCGCCGAGCGCAGACCGGTCGTGTTGAAGTCCAAGCGAGTGTCGATGTTGACGGGCGCGGCGCCGTGCACTCGGGCAAGTCTGCGCAACGCCTCGTTCGCCTCTTCGTGCGCATCCTTGTCCCGGTACTCGGGTT
>DATFWC010000319.1:0-16460 GCA_035259885.1 Xanthobacteraceae bacterium | reverse complement strand
GCGGCGGGCGCGCTGGCGCTCATAGGCGCGAAACGCCTTGTCCGGCCGCGCCGGCCTGCGGCCGAGCTTTTCCGCCAGCACATAGGCGTCCTCGATGGCCATGGCGGCCCCTTGCGCCAGGAACGGCAGCATCGGATGGGCGGCGTCGCCCAGGAGAGTGACCGGCCCGCGGCTCCAACGGCGCAGCCGCGCACGATCGCACAGCGCCCATTTGAGCCAGCGGTCGGGCAGGGCAAGGAGATTCTGGAGGCGCGGCGGCCAGCGGCTGTAATGCGCGAGCAATTCCTCGGGCGCGCCGGCCGCGCTCCAGCCCGGCTCGTGCCAATCGTCGCGCACGATGGCGACGAGGTTGACGGCGTCGCCGCCGCGCACCGGGTAAAGCACCAGATGCGCATTGGGCCCGAGCCACAGCGACACGACCGGCTCGCGGAACTCGGCGATCAGCGGCTTGGCCGGCAGCGTGGCGCGCCAGGCGGTGCGGCGGGCAAAGCGCGGCAGCTTGGTGTCGCCCAGGCGGGTGCGCAGGGTCGACCACAGGCCGTCGGCGCCGATCAAGGCGATGCCGTGCTCGTCCTCGGTTCCCCGCGGGGTCCGCAGCTGCACGGTGACGCCCTTGGCGTGGGCGGCGAAATCTTCCGCGCGCGCGCCCAGGCGCAGGACGATGTCGGGATTGGCGCCGGCCGCGCCGACCAGCGCCGCCTGCAGATCGGCGCGATGGGCAACCCAATAGGGCGCACCGTAGCGATTTTGCGCGAACGTTCCGAGCGGCACCTGGACGACGTCGCGGCCGCTATGTGTCCGCACCCGCAAAGCGGTCGGAACGACCGCGGCGGGCTCGAGCCGCGCGGCGAGCCCCAATGCCTGCAGGACGCGGGTCGCGTTGGGGGAGAGCTGGATGCCGGCGCCGGTTTCCTCCAGCCGCTCGGCCTGCTCCACCACCACAACGCGGAAATTCTTGGCCGCGAGCGCCAGCGCTGCCGTCAGGCCGCCGATGCCGCCGCCGACGACGATGACGGTCCGCGACTGCGCCACCCTTGGGACCTAGGCGGCCTGCTGGCGCAAGGCGCATTCCGCCGGCCGCGCCTCGTGCGGCTTGAGCGCCGGATCGTAACGGAACAGCGTCGAGCAATAGGAGCAGATGATCTCGCGCTCGTCGCCCATGTCGAGGAAGATGTGGGGATGATCGAACGGCGGCTTGGCCCCGACGCACATGAATTCCTTGGCGCCGACCTCGATCACCGGCACGCCGGGATCGTTGTGGAAATGAGGAACGATGTAGTCCGCCATGGCGGGGGTCCGTGATTGTGCTGATCTCGGGGCCACGATAGCGGGCGCAGAGGGCGATTCCTAGCCGACCCCGGCGCGGAGCAATTTGGCCGCAATTGATCCCTACGCAATTGATCCCTAAATGGGCGGCATCGCGGCTGGGCTGAAGGCTGAATGATCCCTCTTTCCTTGCGTTTGTCGCTGGTTCTTGCCGGTGCGCTGGGCGTCGCGGCGTGGCTCGTCGCGCCGCAGGCCATCATGGCGGCGCGCTGGCTGGCCGCGGAGGATGATCCGGTGGCGCTGGCCGAACTGGGCCTCGACCGCAATTTCGATGCGCAGGTGGCCGGCCGCGAGATCGCCGCGGCGGTGGCGGCCGGCGACGTCGAATTGGCGGAAAGCTTTGTCGAACTCGCGCGCGAGCGCAACCTTGCGGTCGACCCCGCGCTGCTGGCACGCGTTGCTGCGGAGGGGAGCGCGCCCGCCGTTACGGCACATGGCGCCGGCCAGTTCATGCGCGGCTTCATCACCGGCGAGCCGGACGATCTCGCCAGCCTGGCCGGAACCGCGACCGGAGACCTGTTTGTGTTCGGCGACGCGCGCGATGCCATGCGCGAAGGCGTGCGGCTCGTCCGCGGCGAGGAGGCCGACGAGATGATCCTTGGCTTGGCGTGTGTCGGGCTTGCGGTCACGGCCGGGACCTATGCCAGTGCCGGGATGGGGACGCCGGCGCGCCTGGGTTTGAGCGTGGTCAAGGCGGCGCGCAAGACCGGCCGCATGGGCGTGCAGCTGTCCGCCGCAGTTACGCGCGCGGTGCGCGAGACGTTCGATGCGGCGGCGCTCAGGCAGGGGTTCACGCGGGCGGCGCTGATGCGGCCGGTGCTTGCGCTGCGCGCGGCGCGCGAGGCCGTGAAGGTGGACAAGGCCGGCGGCCTGTTGCACCTGGCGCGCGACATCGGGCGCGTTCAGTCCAAGGCCGGCACGCGCGCGGCCCTCGACGGCCTTAGACTCGCCGACCACCCCAAGGATGTCGCTCGCTTGGCGCGCCTGGCGGAAGCCAAGGGCGTAAAGACGCGCGCCATCATCAAGCTGCTCGGCCGCGGCGCCATCATGCTGACGGCCGGCGTCGCGCATCTCGCGGCGTGGCTCCTGTCCGCGCTGGTCAATCTCATCTGGCTGTGCGCGGTGCTCAAGCGCGCGGCGGAGCGCGCCACGTTGCACGTCATCCGGCGCCGCAAGGCGGCGCGCGCAGCCAAGGCAGCGCGTCTGCCGCAACCGGATGCCGTGCGCGAGGCGTTTGCGCCGGCCGCGGCGGCCGTGTAACGTCACGGCCTTTCTCATTCAGGTTGCATCATCCATGCCGCGCTTCCAGCACGGACCGGTCGAGATCGCCTTTCTCGACGAGGGCGAAGGCGAGCCGCTCGTTCTCGTGCATGGTTTCGCCTCGACCAAGGAGGTCAACTGGGTGCATCCGGGCTGGGTGGCGACGCTGACGCGCGCCGGGCGCCGCGCCATCGCGCTCGACAACCGCGGTCATGGGCAATCCACCAAGCTGTACGATCCGGCCGACTACCACACGACGAAAATGGCCGACGACGTGCAGGCGCTGATGGATCATCTCGGGCTCGATCGCGCCGACGTCATGGGTTACTCGATGGGCGCGCGCATCTGCGCCTTCCTGGCCGTGCAGAGTCCTGCGCGCGTGCGCTCGGCGGTGCTCGGCGGCCTGGGCATTCACCTCATCGGCAAGGTCGGCCTGCCCGAGAGCATCGCCGACGCGCTGGAAGCGCCGTCGCTCGACGATGTCGCGGATCCCCAGGGCCGGATGTTCCGTGCTTTCGCCGACCAGACCAAGAGCGACCGTCGCGCGCTTGCCGCCTGCATCCGCGGCTCGCGCCAGACGCTGACGCGCGACCAGGTCGCCGGCATCCGCGCGCCGGTGCTGGTCGCGGTCGGCGCCAAGGATCCGGTCGCCGGCTCGGCGCACGAGTTGGCAAAACTCATTCCCGGGGCGCGCGCGCTGGACATTCCCGGGCGCGACCACATGCTGGCGGTCGGCGACAAGGTGTTCAAAGCGGCCGTGCTCGAGTTCCTGAAGCAGGACAAGTTTGCGGGGCAGCGGGCATGAGGCGCTACAGCAAGCCCGTGACCGCATCCTTCACCGGCGCGACCGGCAACCGCCTGGTCGCCGACGTGTATGGCGAGGAGGGGCCGCCGGTGCTGCTGCTGCATGGCGGGGGTCAGACCCGCCACTCCTGGCGTGCGACGGCGCAGCGGCTGGTGGAGGCCGGATCGGTGGCCTATGCGCTCGACCAGCGCGGCCACGGAGACTCCGAGTGGATCGCGGATGGCAGCTACGCGTTCCGCGATTTCGCCGCCGACGCCACCGCCGTGGCCGATGCCCTGGCGCTGCGGGCCGGGCGGGCGCCGGTGGTGGTGGGCGCCTCGCTCGGCGGTATCGCCTCGCTGCTGGCCGAAGGCGCCGCCGCGCAGGCCGGCCGCACGCCGGTGTTCTCCGCGCTCGTTCTCGTCGACATCACGCCGCGCGTCGACGCCGACGGCGTGGCCAAGATCCAGGGATTCATGCGCGCCCAGGCGCAGGAAGGATTCGCCTCGATCACGGAGGCGGCCGATGCGGTCGCGGCCTACCTGCCGCATCGCCCGCGGCCGCGCTCGCACGAGGGTCTGCGCAAGAATCTGCGGCTCGACCCGGACGGACGCTGGCGCTGGCACTGGGATCCGCGCTTTCTCGACGGACCGCGCCCGGTCCGCGCCGCGCGCCAAGAGATCGAAGCCGCCCTGGTCGACGCGGCGCGGCGCATCCGCATCCCGGCCATGCTGGTGCGCGGCACCTCGTCCGAACTGGTCACCGAGGACCACGTCCGCGAGTTCCTGGAACTGGTGCCGCACGCGGAATATATGGACGTGGCGGGCGCCAGGCACATGGTGGCGGGCGACCGCAACGACCGCTTCTCGGCCGCCATCCTGGGTTTTCTGGGCAAGCTCCCCTGAGCCCTCGGGTCTCCCCGGCTGCGGGGCCGTGCTATAATTGGACGCGAGAGGTCACGTTGGAGACCGTCATGGCACAGCATCGGACCAAGCCCGCGCTCGGCACGGTCGATCCGACCTGGTGGCGCATCCGCAACGAGGCGGAAGAGGCGGTGCGGCGCGAGCCTGAGATCGCCAGCTTCATCTATGCGTCAATCCTGCACCACGACACGCTCGAGGCGGCGATCGTGCATCGCCTGGCGCAGCGGCTCGATCACGTGGAGGTCTCCGGCGAACTGATCCGCCAAGCCTACGCGGATGCGCTGAAAGACGAGCCGAGCATCGGCGAGGTGTTTCGCGCCGATATCGTCGCCACGGTCGAGCGCGATCCGGCCACCGACCGCTACCTTCAGCCAGTGCTCTACTACAAGGGTTTTCACGCCATCCAGACCCATCGTCTGGCCCACTGGCTGTGGCGCAAGGGCCGCAAGGATTTCGCCTATTACCTGCAGAGCCGCTCGTCGTCGGTGTTCCAGTGCGACATCAACCCGGCCGCCCCCATCGGCCGCGGCATCTTCCTTGATCACGCCACCGGGCTGGTGGTCGGCGAGACTGCCGTCATCGAGGACGACGTCTCGATCCTGCAGGACGTGACGCTCGGTGGCACCGGCAAGGAAAGCGGCGACCGCCATCCAAAAATCCGCCGCGGCGTGCTGATCGGGGCGGGGGCAAAAATCCTCGGCAATATCGAGATCGGCCACTGCGCCCGCATCGCCGCCGGATCGGTCGTGCTCAAGCCGGTCCCGCCCAACACGACGGTCGCCGGCGTGCCGGCCAAGGTGATCGGCGAGGCGGGCTGCCCCGAGCCGGCGCGCTCGATGGACCAGTTGTTCTACGATTCCGGGCCATAATCCGACTGCTTTGCATCGGGCGGCGAGCCGTGCCATGAAGCGGGACGGCCCGAGGGGGAGAACAGCGTGGACGCCCGCGAAATCAGCAAGCTCGAGATCTACCTCAAGCGCCTGTTCGGCAATGCGCGCATCCGTGTGGTGCCGCGGCCGAAGAAGGAGGATTCCGCCGAAGTCTATATCGGCGACGAGTTCGTCGGCGTGCTGTTCGTCGACGACGAGGACGAGGATCGCTCCTACAATTTCCAGATGGCGATCCTGGGCACGGATCTGGAGTGACGCTCCTTAGTTGCCGTAGGGTGCGCTGAGGCGCTGCTCTGAGAATCCTTCTTGGCCCTGACGCGCCGAAGCCCACGCGGATGGCCTCGCAACAAAAGTCCGCGTGGGCTTCGCTCCGCTCAGCCCACCCTACGGCGCAGGGTTACTGCTGCGGCGGACGCAAGGTGGCGATGAGATAATCGAGCTTGGCGGCGACCTCGCGCCACTCGGTCAGCCAGTCGCGCGGAAACCGCAACACGACGTCGGCAGCGCCGATGCGCCGCTCCGTCAGGCAGATGCCGGGCGTGGTGCCGGCGCGACTGCAGCGGGCGACGAAGCGCTCGGGGGCGGTGGGATCAAACACCAGATCCTCGCCCTTGTACGGCGTGCCGTCGCCGAACTGGCGGACCATCAGGCCGTCCTGCTCGGGCCGCAGCTCGCCGGTCGTGTAGCGCGGATAGATCGTCTTCATGCGCTCGGCTGGCGGCAGCGTGCCCTCGCTTCCGGCGATGGTCACGAACAGGCGGTCGAGCGACTGCGGCTGCGGCTCGTCGGCCGGGGTATGCGGCTGCCGCCCCGGCTGCGGCGGTTCCAGCGACGGCCAGAGAAACACCAGGTCGATGCGGTCCTGGGCGCCGGAGCGCCGCTGCACCTGCTGGCGGATGGCGGCCGGCGGCACGTTGAACACGACGCCGGCGATGGTGACCGGCACCGACGGCGTGTCGGGTGGAACCTCGCTCAACTGGCGCGGCCACAGCACGAAGCCCACATAGCCGATGCCGCCGAGGAGCAGCATTCCGCCCAGCACGACGGCGGCGACGAGGCCGGCGCCGCCGCGTCGTCGCGGCCGGGATCGTGCCTTGGCGGGCAGGCGCATGTCGCTTCCGAGTTGGCGAATCACGCGGCGGACTATCGCATGAGCTGGTATGCGCCAGCCGCCGCGTGTTAACCTTTTCTTAAGGACGCGGTGGCGGCGCCGCGCCGGCTGGGCGAAACATGCGGGGCATTCGAGGCCGAAAAAATGTCACCCGACCAGCTGCAATCCCTGCTCGCGCTCGCGCTCGGCTTCGCGGTCGCGGGCGTGCTCGCCACCGGCTATCAATGCGTCACGGAGCGGCCGGCGAGCTTCCGCCTGATCAGCCGCGGCCCGCGCCATCGGGCGCTGGCGGCGCTGCCGCTCGTCATCTTCGCGGCCCCCTTCATCATCATGCGTAACACGATCCGCGCGCGCCGGCTCGTCGCCCGCCGATTCGAGTTCGTCATGCTGGCCACCATCCTGGCCGGCTTCTGGAGCATGATGTCGGGCACCGTGATGCTGATGCTGGTCGAGGCGGTCGAGCAGTTCTTCGCCTAGCGCGCAGCCTGTGGCATGGTCCGCCGGCACGGCGCCGCCTGTCGTGGCGACTCGTCGCCTCCCCGTGTCGCCGCCACAGGAGAACCGTATGGCGATCTACGAGCTTGACGGTCAGGCCCCCGAGCTGCCGGCGGACGGCCGCTGCTGGATCGCCGAGAATGCATCGGTGATCGGGCGCGTGCGGCTCAAGCCCTTCGCCAGCGTGTGGTTCGGCTCGGTCCTGCGCGGCGATAACGAGTGGATCGAGATCGGCGAGCGCAGCCAGGTGCAGGACAATGCCACGCTGCACACGGATCCGGGCTTCCCGATGGTGATCGGCGCCAATTGCGTGATCGGTCACAACGTCATCCTGCACGGATGCACGATCGGCGATAACAGCCTCGTCGGCATGGGCGCGATCCTGCTCAACGGTGCCAGGGTCGGGAAGAACAGCCTGGTCGGCGCCGGCGCGCTGATCACCGAAGGCAAGCAGTTCCCGGACAATTCGCTGATCGTCGGCGCGCCAGCGCGCGCCACCCGCACGGTCGACGAGGCGACGCAGCGCATGATCGCGGCCGGCGCCGACATCTACGTCCGCCGCTGGCAGCAATACGCCAAAGGGCTGCGGCGGATCGGATGAGCGCGGTCGTGATTGCAGGTCGCCAAGCCGTTGCGCCGGTGGCGCATCCACTGCGCCGCCCGCACGGTTTCGGCCATCGGGCCCGTCAGGCCGTCGCGTCCTTGACCGCGCTTTCGAAGCTTTTGGCGTCGAAAGCGGGCATGGTTTGGATCCGCCCGAGCCCCTGACTGGCGTACCAGACCGAAAACGCGAGCATGGCTTCCGGATTCGGCGCATCGACAATGTCGACGAAGTCGTAGTGTCCCTGCGTATAGTGGACCGATTCCAGCTTGATCTTCAGTTTGTCGAGCCTCGCCTTGGCCTTGGCGGTCCGCTCCGACTGCTTGCCGGCCCATTCCTGGCTCAGCGTGCCAAGCAGCACATATTTCATGGCCACCTCCACGTCGTGTTGATCATTCCCGCGAAGGAGCAGAGATTATAGCCCTTCTGGCGAGCCGCACATATCCCAAGTCCGACCTGAAAAACGGCCAGCCATTTGGGTAGGGAACTCGAATAGCTCCGGCGCTGGCAGCTACGCCACAGGCGTGCCCCGGATCGCTTAGCGCGATCAGGCTGTCGCGGCCGTGACGGCGTGTCGTTACGCTGCCCGTACCGTATCGGTCATCGCGCTCCAGGCGAACCAGTGCGATCAGCGAATAATCAGCGACCGCGCCGCAAACACTCTGTCGGACCAATGGGGATCGATCGCCTTCCTCTCAAGCTGCGGGGCGGCTACAGCGTTTTGAGATACTCGACGAGGTCGGCCTTCTGCCCCTTGTTGAGGCCGAGCATCAACACGCGGTCGTAATGATCGACGACGGCGGGCAAAGTCGGTGCGCTGCCGT
This sequence comes from Xanthobacteraceae bacterium, assembly GCA_035259885.1. Lineage (GTDB taxonomy): Bacteria > Pseudomonadota > Alphaproteobacteria > Rhizobiales > Xanthobacteraceae > DATFWC01. The sequence continues at coordinate 8,246 of DATFWC010000319.1, read as the reverse complement.
CGTGGAAATACGGCGGATGCTGCCACAGCGCGCGGAGCGGCGTCGTGCGGTATCCGATCTTCGTTGCGCTGCGCGATGCGTAGACCGGTTCTTGCCCAACCTCGCTCGGAGAGTGCAGGAGCGGCAGATTGGGGTCGGGTCCATTATTCACGTCAGTGAACAGCGGCGGGATGTGACACGTCGCACAGCGAGCGGCGCCGTTGAACAGGCCCTCACCGCGTCGCGCCGCGGCCTCGTTGAAGCTTCCGGCGGGGGGAGGCGGCGTCTGCAGGCTGAGCTGATATTGCAACAGGGCCGGAAGCTTGGGGGTGACCCGATCCGGCCTTTGCCTCAAGCTGATTCCGACCCGCGCGTCACTGAAGCTCCCGTGTCCGCCCATCTGGGTCACACCGACGTAATTGTTCCAGTACGAGATCGGGCCGTCGCCGGTGAACGTCTCGAATCGGACTCCCTGCAGGCCGAACGCCGGCGCAATGACGACCGGCAAAGTGGGGCTGTTGAGGGGGACGATGTTCGTCCCGTTGAAGAACTGGAGGCGCGGGTCGAATTTGCCAGGCCCCCAACTTTGGAACGGCGCTTTGTTGGCGATCGCGGGAGAGAGCGCGATGATCGCCCCCACATTCAGGCTGCGATTGGGCCAACCGTCAAGACGTTTGCCGATGCCCGCCGCGACCGAATTATCCACCTGCGTATGGCATAACGCACAGGTGATACTCACCGTCTTAAGCTTGTCGTGGTCGATCACTCTGCCAATCACACCGATCACGGCGTTGAGCTTCAGCAACTGGATCGTCACGGCCGGGTCGTCGAGGTTCACCTGTCCGGCCTTGATGGCGTTGATCACTTCCGGCGGGAGCGCGTCTGAGTCGACTTTCAGACCAACCGACAACGCCGTTCGTGGGGTGACATTTCCGAGCGCGCGCTCCATTTGCAGCGTATCGGTCCATAGCTGCTCGTCGCCAAAGGTGTCGAAGCGAAAGATCGACTGTCCTTCGGAGGTGCTCTGCGGCTGGTTTTGCGCAATAGCGGGCGTCAGTACTGCGACGGCAATGATCGCCGCCGAGAAGATAGATCGGGACATGGCGGGCTCCCTCCTGGTGCCATCTCCCCTTCCCCTGATCGATCGAACGGAGTCCGGCGTCTTGACGCACAACGACGCTTGACAGTCGCGAGTCTGTTGCGACTGGAGGACAACCTGTGGATTGAACATCACGAGCCGAAGAAAAATTCCCTTTTGTCGGCTGACCGAGTTCGTTGGCGGTTTGTCGCAAACGGCGATCTCGACACGTGCTCCCACGCGCCGCGCCCCGTGTGGTATATCGGCATGCGCAGTCTTCACCACATCCTCTGCTCGCGACGGCAAGCCGGAGGTGTTGCCGTATGGACACCTCCTGCGCACTACGCGATTTGGCGCATTAGATGCGGCACCGCTGGAAATGTTTCCGATGCAGAAGCTTTTTGCAGGAACTTTTGCGCCACGACGGATTCAAATGTCTTGCGCGGCGAACGGACGATGTCCTTCGGGACGAGCTTGCGATCATGGGCTATCGCGGTGGCAGATCGAATGGAGGAGGCCAGCGACAGCGAACTGCTTGAACGGGCGCGGCACGGTGATGCCGATGCGTTCAGTGCGCTGGTCCGACGCCACGACCGCTATCTCTACCGGATTACCCGCAGCATCCTGCGCGACGACCACGAGGCGGAAGACCTCGTGCAGCAGACCTATCTCAAGGCGTTCACGAAGATCGTCGGCTTTCGCGGAGAGGCAAGCCTGCGGACATGGCTGACGCGAATCGCGCGCAACGAGGCGCTCCGGCGCAAACGCCGGCAACGTTCGCTCGTGGACCTGGGAGCGATCGACACGGCGCGAGAGCGCGTCCGCAGCCAGATCTATCTGTCTCCGCTGACGCAAGCGACGCCCGAGGGCGAGGTTGCGCGCATCCAGATTCGTCGGATGCTGGAGCGGGCGATCGACGACCTGCCGACCGCCTATCGCACGGTCTTCATCATGCGTGACGTGGAAGAGGCAACCGTCGAAGAAACCGCAAATGTCCTTGGTATCAAAACCGAGACGGTGAGAACCAGACTGCACCGCGCCCGAAACATGCTGCGCGAGCGGTTGGGCGAACAGTTGGCGGCCGTGCTCAAGGACGTGTTCCCGTTCGGGCGCCCGCGCTGTAATGCCCTCGTTGAGAGGCTTGCGGCTAAAGTTGGGCTGCTGCAGGCCCGCGATCGGGCCCAAACTTGATCGTGTGACGTGAGGCCCGTGACCTTCGCGGCCAGGTCCATCCTGTTCATTTTCGCGTCGTCGAGTTCGCCCGGGTCATTCGAACTGACCAAACGGTCTCTGGGCCGGCACGGGGCAATTCGTCTCGCATGATCGCCGCCGCCGACATCTACGTCCGCCGCTGGCAGCAATACGCCAAAGGCCTGCGGCGGATCGGGTAGGGTGATCAGGCTGTCGCGGCCGTGACCGCGTCCCGGCGCGCTGCCCGCACCGTAGCGGCCATCGGGCTCCAGGCGAACCAGTGTGGGAAGGCGCGAAGGTCCGCCGGCGTTCCGTCCAGCTGGACCTGCTTGCGCCGCACCGCGTCGGCGAACGTCGCCCGGCCGAGCCAGACCCGATAGAACACCAGGATGTCCGCCGTCACCATGACGTCGATGTCGTAGCCCGGATCCTTGAGGCAAACCGACACGTCGCCAGGCTCGATGAGCAGCCAATAGCTCTGCTTCGGCCCGCCGCGGAAATCGAACTGGATCACCACACGGCGGCGCGCGATGCGGTCGCGACAGACGCGCCGCCGCATCCACCACAGGAGCACGATGGGATCGAGCTCGTTCGGCCGCGGATCGCCGAAGGCCCAGCGCGCTCCCCACTCGCCGAACACGTCGATGACCCTCTGCAGCTCGCGTCCGGCCGGAGTGAGCCGATATTGCGTCCGCTTGCCGCGCGCGGCGCCACGCCGCTCGAGCACGCCGGTGCGCTCGAGCCGCCGCAGCCGTTCGGCGAGCAGCGTGCGCGACATGCGAGGAAGTCCGCGCTCGAGCTCGTTGAAGTGATTGATGTCGGCCAGAAGCTCGCGGACGATGAGCACGGTCCAGCGATCCGCCAGAATTTCTGCCGCGCGCGCCACCGGACAATATTGGCCGTAGAGGTGCATGACCGAAGATAGGCCGATCGCGCCGGGCAAAGTAGTCCAATCTTTATACTAGTGCCACAGCCGCGGCGGACTTAACGGTGCGGCCGGCGATCACGTCAACGGGCCGCACAGGAGGCTTCCATGACCAGCGATGACCCGGTCCGGCGGAATGTTCTGCAAGCTCTCGCCGCCTTGCCGTTGATGGCGCTGGCGGCGCGACCGCAAGCCGCCGCGGCGCAGCCGGCGAGCCCGGTCAAGGTCGACACCAAGGGCCTGGTGGCGAAGATCAAGTTCGAGGCGCCGCTCGCCGGGTTTCTCAGCGAGATCAACGGCAAGTACAAGCTGCGCGTCACCGAGCTCACGCTGGCGCCGGGCGGCCATGTCGGCGAGCACAACCACGTCGGCCCCGGCATCCGCCAGGTGACGTCCGGCTATATGACCTACGTGCTGCCGGACAAGACCGTCGTCTATGGCCCGGGCGATTTCTTCTTCGAGTCCGGCGATATCAACCACACGGTCTTCAACAAGACCGCCGAGCCGATGGTGCACGTGCTGTTCGAGGTTCTTCCGGCCGATCTCACCGGGCCGTCGCTCATTCCGGTCAAGCACCACTAGGTTGCCCAACGCCGCGTGCGGTGCTGCGCCATCGTCCCGCAAAAAAGTGCGGCCGGCTCTTGGGGGAGAGCCGGCCGCGGCGAACCCGGTCCGGGGACGGGGAGGGTGGGGACGTGACCGGGCCGCAAACTCCTGTCGTTGCTTTCAGTGTCCGCGCGACGCGGCGGTGGTGACCGCCGGGCGCGGGTCGCCGACGGAGACCCACTGGTTCGGATCCGACTGCGACTGACGCTTGACGAAGCGATAGTTCGTCTCCGACCACGGCAGAATTTCCTGGACCTGATTGTCGAGCACGAACTCGCCCTGATCGGTCTTCACCGTCAGCACGGCGTGGCCGTCGCCCTTGCGGTCGCGTACCACCGTGATGAGCAGCGCTTCGCGCGGCCAGCCCGCTTCCATCAGCGTGCGGCGCTTGAGCAGGACGTAGTCCTCGCAGTCGCCATAGCCGTCGTCCGGGTAGGACCACTTCTCGACCACGCCGTGGTGCTCGAGGTCGGTCATCGGCCGGATGCGTTCGTTGACGTAGCGGTTGATGCGGACCAGGTCCTTCCACGCCTTGGCGGTGAGGACCACGTCGCGCGGCGCGGTGGGCGCCACCTTGCACTCATGCGGGCGCTCGGCGCAGAACTCCACCCAGCCGATCGGCGCCTTGGTGGTCTCGCCCACCGAGATGAATAGCGCCTCGCCGGCGGCGGCCGGCGCGGACGTCAACCAGCCGATGGCAAGTATTCCTCCCACGCATTTCTTCATCAGTGACCCCTTCCCCCGTGTTGTTGGGGTCACTTTTCCCACAAACGACTTGAAGTGCCGCTAAGTCCGAGGTCCTGTTTTTCGGCTAATACGATGCAAAGTTTCAATCTATACAGTTCAATATTTCTGACAGTTCGACTAAAATGCAATCTATTCGGAATTGACTCAAATTTTATGCATTAACTTTCCCGATCGAGCGAAATGCGCCCGCGCCCAACCCGCGCGGCGTTGCGCGTTTACGTTGAGCGGACGGCGCGGCGGCGCAGCGCGCGCGCAGCGCGGTCTACACGGCAAGGCTCGGGAGATCGGGAAAGCACGGAGGCCGCCGCCAGGCGGCGTTCACCCGCCGGTAACGTTCTCTTCGAGAAAATCGGGGTGCTGGAGGCGCGTGAACTCGACCGCGAAACCCTGGTCGAGATGGCGCACCACGCGGCCCTGCGTCTTACCCAGGGTCACCATGGTTCCCATCGCCGGCCGCTCCTCGGTCGCCACGGCGGCGCCCGACAGTGACATGTCGATGAGCCGGCAGGTGAGGCTGGCGCCGCTCGGCAGCACCAGCTTGGTGATGGGGTTGCTGGGCACGATACGGCCGTGGCGGCGATCCTCGGGCAGGCCGAGCACCTGGCGGTTGGCCAGCCAGGTCAGTTGGGCGGCGAGCTTGTCGCGCTTGCGCGCTGTCGCCGCGATCGTCATGGCAAAGCCGTTGGTGAACTGGCGGATGATGGTGCCTTCCAGCCGGCCGACGTGATCCACATAGGCGACCACGCGCTCGCCCGCCTTGCCGTTGACCGGCGCGATCACCGCCATGCCGCCGGGCGACATGTCGACGATCTGGCAAGGAAATTCGCGCCGATCCGCCAGCATGTAGCGGCCGAGCAAATTCACGCGTACGCGCTGAAAGCGCCGACGCTCGTCACTGAGCGGCAATGCACGCCGCTTTTCCTGCACGGTTGCCGACATGAAACGGCAGGCCTTCCCCAATTACGCAAGGAATCTACGCAGGAGCCTATGCCGCCCGTAGTTAAAGGCAGGTTAGCTGGCGGCCGTTTGTGGGTTGTTTTGCCGCTGCCGCTGGTCGGCAGCGGATCGGCCGATTGGAGGAGGGGCGGCGCGGACGCCGGTCAGGTGCGCCCGCCGTCATAGACCAGGAGGCCGTGACGCACGCGCACGTTCTCCGCTGCGGCCGCCATGAACGGCGTGGTTGCAACCGTATCGAGCGCCGGACCGACATGGCGATGCGATTTCAGCGTGAGCGTCGTCACCGGCGTGGCGCCGAGCCAGAACGGCAGCGACAGCGGCGCCAGCACGCCGATCTGCCGCGCGTGGCTCATGCCGCGGTGCCGCAGCGGCAGCAGCAGCAATTCGAGATCGACGCTCTGGCCGTCGGCCGTCATTCCACTGACGCCGGCGACGATGCCGGCAATCTCGTTGGCCACGATGGCAAGCAGATCGCCGATGGGGTTGCCGTCACGGGCGTCCCATAGCGGCGCGAACGCCTCGCCCTTGAGCTCGCGGCCGAACAGGCTGCATACCCGCGTTCCGGCGAGCCGGAACGCGGGGACCGGATCCCAGCCGAGGATGAAACTGTCGCCCAGCGCGCCGCGGATGGCTCCGGGCTCGATCTCGCTTCGTTCGGGCGCCGGGCGCGCGCCCCGTCGCTCGTTCCAATAAGAATAAAGCGACTGGCTCGACGAATGCTTCACGGCAAGACGCCCCTTTGCCTTTTCGGTCCTTGGCCTGTCTCTGTTCGGGACATGGCCGCCGACAGGCATGGCGGCCGCGCTCGACGGAGCAGGGGGCGTGCCGCGTCGGCGCGCGCGGCAGCGGGTCGGGGCGCAACGATCGGTTAACCTTGACCAAGGGTTGACGTTGGCTTGCGGCGGCCGCCCGACTAGGGTCGTTGGGCCTGATGTCGTGTTGGTCTGAGTATCGCGTAACGACGGGGAGGTCGGGGGAGTGACAGGCGCACGATGGCGCCGCACAAGAGAACGACCTCGAATGGCTTGCAGGGAGGGCCGGTTGCCCTCCCTTTTTTTTCTTGCGAAACGCATCCCGGTCGCATGTTCTGCGCGAACCCGTGACCTGGCCGGATCAGGTCCGCGCCGGGCTCTTTGTCGCAAAATGCTCGCGCTTGCCGCCGTGCGCCGGGCGCCTTATGTCCCGGCAACGGGCGCGGCGGACGTTTTGGCGTGAGAACACCTTCCGAACCGATGCTGAACGTGCCGCCGGTCGTGACCGCGCTGCTCGTGGCATTCGGCGTCATCCACGCGGTTCGCGCCTTTGTCCTGTCGCCGCAGGCCGACTTCGAGTTCCTGTTGCTGTTCTCATTCATTCCCGCCCGCTACGACGCGGTCTGGCTGGGGCAGAACGTGCCGGGCGGGGTTGGCGGCCTGGTCTGGACCTTCGTGACCTATGCACTGATCCACGCCAACGTCCTCCATCTCGGCGTCAATGCGGTGTGGTTTCTCGCCTTCGGCAGCGCGGTGGCGCGGCGGTTCGGCGCCGCGCGCTTTCTGCTGTTCTTCGCCGTTACCGCGGCCGCCGGCGCCGCCGCGCACCTTGTCACGCATGTCGGCGAGGCGGTGAGCGTGGTGGGAGCATCCGCCGCGATCTCCGGCTGCATGGCGGCGGCCATGCGCTTTGCGTTCCAGCGCGGCGGGCCGCTCGGATCGTGGCGGCCGCACGAAGCGCACGCCTACCATGTGCCGGCCGCGTCGCTCCGTGTCGCGCTGACCGACGGCCGCGTCGTCGCCTTCCTGCTGGTCTGGTTCGGATTGAACCTCCTGCTCGGCGTCGGCGTGCTGCCGCTGGCGGGCGAAGACCAGGAGGTCGCCTGGCAGGCGCATATCGGCGGGTTTCTGGCCGGCCTGATCCTGTTCCGCTGGTTCGACCCGGTGGAGCGGGAACCCGAGCTCTGACCCTCTTTTCGCACTTGCGAAAGCGCGCGGGGCGCGATGTCGCAACAGCAACAAAGCGTCTTGCGCACGCCGCTTTTGCGTCCGATGATTCCACTCAAGGTAGCGCCCGGACGACCGCCGGGGGCGACGCGACCGGACAGATCGGCAAGCACAGTCAGCCGACGGAGGAGGCGCCATGACCGTCAAAACAATTCTCGCTCGCAAAGGCAACGACGTCGTCAGCATCGAGCCCGGCGCCACGCTGGCGCAGGCCGCCAAGCTCCTGGCCGAGCGCCGCATCGGCGCCGTGCTCGTGCTCGGGCTTGAGGGGCGCGTCGCCGGCATCCTGTCGGAGCGCGACATCGTCCGCGTCCTGGCCGAACGCGGTGCAGCCGTGCTGAGCGAGCGGGTGGAGCAGGTGATGACGCGCAAAGTCTTCACCTGCAGCGAGGGCGACACGGTCGCCAAAATCATGGAGCAGATGACGGGCGGCAAGTTCCGCCACGTGCCGGTTGTCGATCAGGGGCGCCCGATCGGCATCATCTCGATCGGCGACGTCGTGAATCACCGGCTGCACGAGATTGAGACCGAGTCGAACGCGCTGCGCGAATACATCTTGACGGCGTGACGTCAGGGCAAGAAGTCATCGCAGCGCGGCGATGACCTCGGCGATCGCGTCGAGGGTGCGTTCGGCCGCTTCGGCGCCGATCTCGATCGCCTCGCTGGCGCGGTGGAAATCGATCAGGCCGATATTGCCGAGCCGCGGGCTGATGACCACGTCGGGCGGATCGCCGGCCAGCCGCGCGCGCGTGATGCGGTCCTGCATGATGTTGAAGGCTTCCAT
>DATFWC010000318.1:0-8713 GCA_035259885.1 Xanthobacteraceae bacterium | reverse complement strand
GATGATTGGACGGTCCGGGTGCGCGCGAGGCGCGCACCCGGCGGCCCGATTGAGGTCGGGCGGTCCGACGGACAGTCGGGCAGACAGGACACCGGGGACGGGGACACGTCATGGAGAAAATTCATGCAGCTGACCGGGCGTCCGCTACTCGGCTCCCCTGACGCGCCGTCGGCCGCACGGCGTTCCTCGCTGTCGAGCGTGGCCTATGCGTCGGCCGGCCTGGTCGTCATCGTGGTCATCGGCGCCGTCGCGCTGTTCGAGCGCGGCTCGGACGGCGCCGGCCGTGCCGATGCCCCGATCAATACGGCATGCGAGCCATGGGATTCGGTGGCAAGCGATGCGGTTGCGCGGCTGGTTGCCGATTCCAGCGATACCGCGGCGCGCCAGCTCGGCGACGCGGTGTTCCGGCTGCGCCGCGCGCGCAAGAACTGCCGCCTCGGCTGGGTGAGCCTGGCCTGCCAGGACTATCGCGCCGTGCTCGCCGGCACGCCCGGAGTCGCGCTCGCGAGCGAATGTTTTTCCGCCGTCGTGGCCGGCGCCAGATAAGGAGACGGCGATGGTCGAATCGAGCTTTTCCCCAGTCGCGGGCGCCGAAGCCGGAGACGAGCCACAGGGCCTGCGCCCCGGCTGGCTGGGCCCGGCCACGCGTACCGTCGTGCGCGGGGCGCACCTCGGGTTTTCGCAATATGTGAGCAGCCGTACGGTGCTGGCTGGCGGCTGCCCGGCGATCAACGATCAGGCCGTTCCCCGCGCGCCGCGGCGGATGCCGACCGGCCGGGCGTAGAGCGGAACAGATACCCCGGCCCGGATCACGTCCGGGCCGAGCACGTCGCGGCCACGGCTAGTCCCGGTCGTCGTTCTCGAACCCCAGGATGCGCGCCTTGATCTTCGACACCGTGTAGCGCTTGACCTGCGCGGTCCACTGCGAATCGACCGACTGCGCGAGGCCGAACAGGCGGATATCCAACGCCAGGTTGGTGACAAGGAGCCATTGCCCGTTCTTGCTGAACACCAGGCTGGCCGGGAACAAGAGGCCGCGCGGCACCCCTGTTTTGCTCACCCCTTCGAAGTCCCCGAGCTTGGAGATCGCCTTGCCGGTCGGGTCGACGACGACGATCTCGTCGGCCTGGTTGGCCGCCACCCAGATGTTGCCGTCGCGATCGATGATGAGCCCGTCGGCGCCGTTGATGCTGTTGTCAAACACCGCGGGCGTGCCGGGCGTGCCGGCCGACACCGGAATCCGAATGATGCGATCGTCGCCGGTGTTGGCGACGAACAGCGCCGTCTCGTTCTTGTTGAACTGCAGGCCGTTGGCGCCGAACGGCGGGGTCCCGCCGGTCGTCAGCAACGGATCGGTGACCCATGCGGCCGCGACGCCGCATCCCGACCCGGTCTTCTTCCAGATGATCCCCTGGAAGGAATCCGAGATGTAGGTGTTGCCGGCGGCGTCGAAAGTCAGCGCGTTCAACCCGGCCGCGGCGGGGCTCGGCACCGTGATGCAGACCGAGGACGCACCGCTCACCGGATCGACCGATCTGACGTTCCCGTTGCCGAAGTCGATCACCAGCAGCGTATTGGTCGACGGATGGAACGCCAGCCCGAGCAACTGAGCCGACGTGCCCGCGACACTCAGTGTCCGCAGCAGTTTTCCGTCGTCGTTGAAGACATAGACCTTGCCCGGGCCGGCGACCGGTCCGGTGGCCGTGAAGCCGAAGGTGGCGACATAGACGTCGCCGTTGGGTGCGACCGTGATGCCTTCCGGCCCGGTCGCGCCGGCCGGCAGCACGGCGAAAGTCTCGACCTCGCCGCGATCCCATGCTGCCGCCGGGACGCTTCCCAGGAGAACGGCCGGCAGCAGCGCGGCAAGCGCGACCGCCGGCAGGCGCAAGCGTTGTGTTGGATTGCCCATGGACTCCCCCCGACTGTTGTCGTGTGGCCGGCGACGGATGATCCGTCGCGCACCACACGGCAGCCGCATCTCGTGCAGACAATGCGACTGTAGGCCCCCCCAAGGGAGGGGACAAGAGCGTTGGGCGAGACCGGAGGGGGTTGGGGCGTTTGCCGGTCGGCCGCCGGGCGCTTCGCGCATGACGGCAGCCGGTGCCGTCAAACCTGGAGCGTGCCGGCCTTGGCCGCGGCGTAGCGCTCGCCAACCTTGTTCCAGTTCACCACGTTCCACCACGCCTTGAGATAATCGGCACGGCGGTTCTGGTAGTTGAGATAATAGGCGTGTTCCCACACGTCGTTGCCGAGCAGCACGCGCTTGCCGTCCATCAGCGGCGTGTCCTGGTTGGGCCTGGTTTCGAGCGCCAGCTTGCCGCCGCGGTCGACCGTGACGAACACCCAGCCCGAACCGAACACGCGCCCGCCTGCGGCGTTGAAGTCGTTCTGGAATTTTTCCAGGCCGCCGAGATCCCGATCGATCGCCGCCGCAACATCGCCGGACGGCTTGCCGCCGTGCGGCCCCATGATCTGCCAGAACATGGTGTGGTTGGCGTGACCGCCGAGATTGTTGCGCACCATCGTGCGGATCGCCTCCGGGAGTTCGTTGAGCTTGGCCAGAACTTCCGGAACCGGCTTTTGCGCGATCTGCGGGTTGTCCTTGGCAATGGTATTGAGGTTGCTGACATAGGCCTCATGGTGCCGCCCGGGATGTATCTCCATCGTCTTGGCGTCGATGTGCGGCTCGAGCGCATTGACCGGATACGGCAGAGGGTCGCGCCGGAACGGCCCTGCGGCCGGCGCCTGAGCTTGGGCGAAAACCATGCGCGGCACGAGCGCCGTCGCCGCCAGACCGGCGGTGAGGGCGACGAGACGACGGCGGGTCATGGACATTGGCAGGCTCCTGGCTGGTGGGGTGTGCAATGGACTTGCCGTGTTATAGCACCATCGACGGGGATTTGTGTTCGCGCGGCAGTTGTTGGCCGCCGGCCGCATAGCGCTTTGCTATCGACTGCACCATGATTTGACGGTGCCCGGAAACCCTAATGTCGGCTTGACATTGTCCGACTGCATCAACGTGTTTAGGATGTGCGCGGGGGAACGGCTGCGGGCTCGAGAAATGAGTCGGCGGCACCAGTCCAGCTTGCCCGATCTGCCGCCGACGCGGCGGCAGATCGGACGGGCTGGGGGCGCGACGTAAAGGACACCATGCGGATCAGGCTGTTGTTTCCCGTTCTCCTGATGGTCGCTACTGCGTCTGCCATCCTGACCGCCCTGGCCCAGCAGCAGAACGATCCGACGGCATCGGCGCCGCGCTATGCGCTGCTGATCGGCAATGCCAACTATCCCGACGCCGCCGCACCGCTCGCGCCGCCGCCGAAAAATGTGCGGGCGCTCGCCGATGAATTGCGGCGCGCCGCCTTCGACGTCGACGTGAAGGAGAATCTCAGTCGCGACGACATGCAGCGCGCCATCGATGCGTTCAAGCAAAAGATCAGGCCAGGCTCGTCGGTGCTGTTGTTCTTCAGTGGCTATGCGCTGCAGACGAACCGCCAGACCTTCATCGTTCCGGTCAGCGCGCAGGTGTGGACCGAGAACGACATCCGCCGCGACGGCATCAACATCGAAACCGTCCTGAGCGATTTCAACGCCCGCGGCGCGCACGTCAAGCTGCTGATCATCGATGCGTCGCGGCCGAATCCCTATGAACGTCGCTTTCGCGCCGCGCCGGCCGGATTGGCCACCATAGATGCGCCGCCCGGCACGCTGATCATCTCCGCTGTGGCGCCCGGCCGGGTGGTCGCCAACGAAGGCGACACCAGCCTCTTCGTCAGCGAGCTGGTGAAGGAAATGCGCACGCCCGGCCTGACCGCCGAGGAGATTTTCAGCCGCACGCGCATCGGCGTGTCGCGCGTCTCCAATGGCGAGCAGGTGCCCTGGGTGTCGTCTTCACTGGTCGACGAGTTCTACTTCGGCCAGTCGCCGTCGCGCCTCGGCGCCGCACTGCCCCCGCCGGTGGACACGCGTCCGCCGCCACGGCCACAGCCCGCGCCGGCGCCCGCACCGGTCCGGCCGGCGCAGCCCGCTCCGCCGCCGCCGCAGGCGGCACCGCCACCGCCGCCGCAGCAGGCGGCACCGCCACCGCCGCCAGCACCACAGCGCGAGGCCGCCAACCCGCCGCGTTCCGAGGGCGGCGCGACCCCTCAACGCCCCGGTGACGTCTTCCGCGATTGCCGCGAATGTCCCGAGATGGTGGTGGTGCCGGCCGGCGCATTCGACATGGGATCCAGCGACATCGAATACGAGAAGCCGATCCGCCACGTCACGGTGGCGAAGCCGTTCGCCATCGGCCGGCGGGAGGTCACGTTCGACGAATGGGACCAGTGCGCCGCCTCCGGCGCGTGCCAATATCGTCCCGAGGATCGCGGCCAGGGCCGCGGCGACCGGCCAGTGACCGACGTCAGCTGGCGCGACGCCAAGACCTACGTCACCTGGCTGTCGCAGAAGACCGGCGAGAAGTATCGGCTGCCCAGCGAGGCCGAATGGGAATACGCCGCGCGCGGCGGCACCAAGACCGCCTATTGGTGGGGACGCGACGTCGGCAACCGCTTCGCCAATTGTCGCGAGTGCGGCGGCACTGCCGGGCAGCAGACGATCGCGACCGGCAGTTTTGCCGCCAATCCGTTCGGCCTGTTCGACACCGCCGGCAACGCCGCCGAGTGGGTCGAGGACTGCTGGAACGACAATTATCGCGGTGCCCCCAAGGACAGTTCGGCGTGGACCGCCGGCCAATGCGGGCAGCGCGTGCTGCGCGGCGGATCGTTCGACAGCCAGGCGCGCTACGTGCGCTCGTCATCGCGCTTCCGCTACGATGCCGACGTGCGCTACTACGCCAACGGGTTCCGCGTCGTGCGCGATCTGCAATGATGGGTGCGCGGCGGTGCGACAGTCGGCCTCGCCGCGATCGCTGCGTGGCGCACTTGCTGGACACTGCGGTTGCCCCGATGCTACCGAGCCGCCACCGAGCCACCGAAGAGTTGGTTCTTGCGCGCTGACGGGAACGCCGCGGTTGCCCGCATGAAAGCTCGTGCCGCCATCCTGGTCCTGGCTGTGGCCGCTGGCGCGGTTGCGGCTGCCGACGTGACTGTGGCCGCCGAACCGGCGAAGCCGGCCGGCGTCGGCGCCGTGGTGCTGGTGGCGCGCGCCACCAAGGCGTGCTTTTCCGCCTCCGTCCAGGTCACCGGCTTTCTCGTGGCGCGGCGCGAAGCCCTGGTGACGCTCGACATGGACGGCTATCGCGTCACCGAGATTCTCGCCAAGGAGGGCGACCAGGTGACGTCGGGCCAGAACCTGGTCCGGCTCACGCGTCAGGAAGGCGGCGCACCGGCGGCACCGCCCGGCGCTCCCGCCGGCGCTGCCCAGCCTGCGCCGCCCAGCAGCATGACGCTGAAGGCGCCGGCCGCCGGCACTATCACGCGCGCCACCGCGGTGCTCGGCGCCACCGCCAACCCGCGCGCCGATCCGCTGTTCCGCATCGCCATCGACGGCGAGATCGAACTCGAGGCGGAGGTCCCCAGCATCCACGTGCCCAAGCTCGCGCCCGGGCAGACCGCGCGCATCGAGATCGAAGACGGGCGCGAGCTGACCGGCTCGGTCCGCCTGGTGCCGGCGGAAATCAACCCGATGTCGCAGCTCGGCCGTGTGCGCATCGCGGTCGAGCGCGATCCGTCGCTGCGCCTGGGCAGCTTCGCCCGCGCCACCATCGACGCCAGCCGCAGCTGCGGCATCTCGGTGCCGAATTCCGCCGTCCTCTACAAGACCGAGGGCACCAGCGTGCAGGTGGTGCGCGACCGCACCATCGAGACGCGGCGCGTGCGCGTGGGCTTCCATTCCGATCAGAACGTCGAGATCCGCGAGGGCGTGCGCGAAGGCGACACCATCGTCGCCAATGCCGGCACCTCGCTGCGCGACGGCGATCAGGTCCAGCCAAAATTCGCTGACGAAATCGGCCAGCCGGGCGAGCGCTGAGCATTCCAGTCGTTATTGCCGGGCTTGGACCCGGCAATCCATCGCATGAGTCGAGCGATATTTGATGGATGCGCGGGCCAAACCTGCGCATCACGAGTCGATTGCAAAAGAGCCGTTACGAATCGCCACTCGCCGCCGCGTTGAGCCGCTCGATGTCGAGCAGCGAGATGCGGCCGCGGCGCAGCTCGATCATGCCGGCGCGCCGCCATTCCTGCAGCTGGCGGTTCACGCTCTCGCGCGCGGCGCCGACATAGATGCCGAGCTCCTCCTGCGAGATGTGCACTTCCGAGCCGAAGTCGTCGGCGAGGGCGCACAGGCGGCGCGCCAGCCGCGCATGCAGCGGCAGCAGCACCGCCTCCTCCATGCGGTCGCTCACCCAGCGAATGCGCTGGCACAGCAGCTCCAGCAGGCGCACGGTGACGCGCGGCTCGCGTTCCAGGTAGGAGAGGAAATCGGCGCGCCGGACCATGAACAGCTCCGAGGCCTCGGCCGCAATCGCGTCGGCGGTGCGTGGCTGGCCGTCGAACAGGGCGATCTCGCCGAACAGGTCGCCGGCGCCGAGCATGTTCAGCGTCAATCTGCCGCCCCCTGCCGTGCCGGTCTCGATGCGCACACGCCCGCGCCGCACGCCGTAGAGCGCGTCGCCCTTGTCGCCCTTCTGGAACAGTACCTCGCCGGAATCCAGTTGCCGCCGCGTGCACAGGGCGGCGATGTTCTTGACCGCCTCGTCGCCCAGCCCGGCGAACAGCGGATTCATGCCGAGCAGCGCAGCAAATTCCGGCCGCTTGCTCGTTCCCTTGGCGGCAAGCTGATCGGCCATATTTTGTCACCTTGTTGGCGCTATGGAGATTTGCAATGCGTCGCCAGTGTAGCAGTGTAGCAACCGGGCCAGGACCATCAACCGCCTTCACACCCGAAGGTGCGGGCAATAGCCTGACGCAATAGCTGACGAGGCAGGCGGCAATCTTGCATCATCGCCTCGAGTTCTTGGCCCCTCGATAGCGCCTCACCGCAGATACGCGCCGCGGCCGGGAGGATTTTTGCCGTGAAGCTGATCAAGTTTTTCGGTCTCGGCCTCACCGGGCTGCTCGTCGTGGTGGTGCTGGTCCTCATGTTCGGAGTCCCGGCGCAACCGCTGGTCGGCTTCCTCGCCGATCGCGCCGCCGACGCCGGCTATCGGCTGCAGGTCGACGGCGCGTCAAAGCTGTCGCTGTGGCCGTCGCTCAATATCTCCGCCGACGATGTGCGGTTGAGCGAGGCCGGCGGCGCGCGCGAGGAAATTCTCACCGCCAAGCAGGTGCGCGTCGGCGTCTCGCTCGTCGGCCTGCTGACCGGCGACATCCGCATCGACAACGTCGGCGTGCGCCAGCCGGTCATCCGCCTCACCTCCGGGCGCGACAGCGGGCGGAGTTCCACGCGCGAAGGCGGAGCCACGCGCGCCGTCGCCATCGATCGCTTCACCATCGAAGACGGCACGTTGATCCTGCGCGACGCGCGCGAGAATCTCGAAGGCCGCATCGTTGCGCTGCAGCTCACCGCCGCGCTGCTGGCACAGGGCGCGCTCGACGTGACGGCCGAAGGCAAGGTCGGCGAACAGATCCTGCGCTTCACCGCCAAGGCGAATTCTGCAAGCCAGATCCTCGAGGGCCGGTCCACGCCGGTCGAAGCCAGGCTGGAGCTGCCCGGCGTGCTCACGGCGCCGCTGTCGCTGACAGCGAACACGAAGGTGAGCAACCGGCTGTTCAGCATCGACGGCATCCGCGGCGCGCTCGGCACCGGTCGAGTCAACGGTTCGGTTGCGATCGACACGAGCGGCGCCCGGCCGCGCGCCGACGCCAACCTGGTGTTCGATCGCCTCGAGCTCCTCCCGCCGCCGCCCGACGCGGCCGCCGCCAATGCGCCGTGGAGCGACCGCGCGATCGAGTTCGCGGTGCTGCGCGTGTTCGAGGCGGCGGTGAAAATTTCCGCCAGCGAGCTGATCATTCGCAACATCCATCTGGCACCGGCGGAGGTCGAGGCGAATCTGACCGGCGGGCTTCTGTCGATCGCGCTGGCGCGCGCCCAGCTCTATGGCGGTCCGGTCACCGGCAAGCTGGTGATCGACGCCGGGCGCGCGCCGCGGCACGGCGCCAGCTTCGAGCTGTCGCGGGTGGACGCGCTGCCGTTCCTCACCGACGCGCTCGGGTTCGACCACCTGGAGGGCCGCTTCCAGGCGAAGCTCGATGTCACGGCCTCGGGCACGAGCCCGGCCGCCATCGTCGGCAGCCTCGGCGGCACGGCGCAGTTCGCCGTCGAGGACGGCGCGCTGCGCGGCGTGAGCATTCCCTCCATGATTCGCGCGCTGACGAGCCAGACCCTGCAGGGCTGGCAGGAGAAGGGCAGCGACAAGACCGAGCTCACCTCGCTGGCCGCGACGTTCCAGGTGGCAAACGGCCAAGCCGCCACCGACGACCTGCGGCTGGCCGGGCCGCTGATCCGCGTGACCGGAAAGGGTTCCGCCAACCTGGTGGCCAGGACGCTCGATCTCCGCGTCGATCCCAAACTCGTCCTGACCTTGCAGGGGCAGGGCGGGCCGGCCGATCCGGCCGGCCTGGGCGTTCCGGTGGTGATTCGCGGCGCCTGGAACGATCCGCAGCTCTATCCCGACGTCGCCGGCATTTTTGACAACCCGGATGCCGCCTTTGCCAAGCTCAAGCAGATGGGCGGCAGCTTGTTCGGCCTCACCGACCAGCCGGGCGGCGGC
>DATFWC010000317.1:0-7703 GCA_035259885.1 Xanthobacteraceae bacterium | reverse complement strand
GTCCAGCTGTCGCGCGATGAGGCCGGGTTGAGATGCGTCGGGTTCATCGAGCGGGCGATGCTGTTGACCAGGTCGGCCGAGTGCTTGCCCATCTTCTTCTCGTTGTCCTTGTAGTCGAACGTCATGCGCATCAGCGGCTGGCCGAACGCGTTCTTATAGGTCGGATCGAGGTCGTAGTAGTTGTAGCGGTTCGCCATCACGCTGCCGCTGGAGCCGATGTTCATCGCGGTCTGGTACCACTTGGCAGTCGCCGCCTTCCAGGCTTTGCCCCACTGCGGCGTGCCCGAGGGCACCGGCCGGTAGCCGATCGGGAGCGCGGTGTTGTAGCCGGCGCCGACGTTGTAGCCGCCGACGAAGCCGTGCGGGCCGCGGTCGAACTCCCAGTT
Organism: Xanthobacteraceae bacterium; assembly: GCA_035259885.1. Classification (GTDB taxonomy): domain Bacteria; phylum Pseudomonadota; class Alphaproteobacteria; order Rhizobiales; family Xanthobacteraceae; genus DATFWC01. Next base: position 7,317 of record DATFWC010000317.1, on the reverse strand, counting down.
GATGTTGAAGTCGTCCATGGTCACGTTCGAGCCGCCCGCCGCCATGAACGGATTGAAGTGCCGGCCCTCGAAGAACAGCGTCGCGCCGGCGCCGGTCTGATAGCAGTAGTTCTTGCCGATCACGCCTTTCTGGGCGTTCGGATCATAGGGCTCGCCGATGCCTGACAGCAGCATCAGGTGCACGTTGTTGATGGCATAGGCGCACAGCAGCACCATGCCCGCGGGTTGCTCGAATTCCTCGCCGTTGAGGATATTGGTGTAGGTGACCCCGGTGACGCGCTTGCCGTCGGAATCCTTGAGCACCTTGGTGACCCAGGAATGCGTGCGCAGCTCGAAGTTCGGGTTGCGCATGGCGATCGGGATGACCGTCATATGCGGGCTGCCCTTGGCGTTGGCTTCGCAGCCGAAGCGCTGGCAGAAGCCGCAATACTGGCAGGCGCCGAACTTCGATCCGTCCGGATTGGTGTAGGGGCGCGAGGCGTTGGCCGCCGGGCGCGGGAACGGGTGATAGCCCTTTTCGGCGGCGGCCTTGGTGAACATCTCGCTCGCCAGGATCGGCGTGAGCGGCGGCAGCGGATATTCGCGCGCGCGCGGCGCTTCGAACGGGTTGCCGCCCGCCTGGATTTGCCCGCCGATGTTGCCGGCCTTGCCCGACACCGCCGCCGTGTACTCGAACCGGTCGTAATAGGGCTCGAGCTCGGCGTAGGTGATGCCCCAGTCCTGGATCGTCATGTCGGCGGGAATGTAGCTCTTGCCGTAGCGCTCCTCGTAGAGCGAGCGCACCTTGAACTCCATGTCGGTCCACCGCCAGGTGTGGCCGCTCCAGTGCACGCCGGAGCCGCCCACCACCTCGCCTGGCAGGAACGAGCCGAGCCGCCGCATTGGCAGCGCTTCCTGCGACGGGTTGTTACGGATGGTGAGCGTATCGCGCGCGGTGTTCTGCATCAGGTCGTGGCGCACCACGAAGCGCAGCTCGTCGCGCACGATCGGCACGGCGAAATCCTTGTCGGTGGTGCGGATGCCGCCGCGCTCCAGCGCCACCACTTTCAGCCCGGCCTCGGTCAGCTCTTTGGCCAGGATGCCGCCGGTCCAGCCCAGGCCGACGATCACGGCATCGACTTCCTTCAGCTTCGTCACCATGGCGCCCTCCCGTCAGCTCATGTCGGCGATGCCGACGGGGTTGGCGGGAAATTTTTTGTCGCGATATTTTTCCACGTTCTCGCGATGCACCGCGATCACGCCCGGGAAGCCGATCAGCTGCCAGCCCGCCTTGTTGCGATTGCCCCCGTGGATCGGGTCGGAGAACATGCCTTCCATCACGGTCTGGTACAGGACGCCCCAGAACACGCGCGCCGGCAGGCCGCTGTCGAACGTCACCTTGCCGGAGGAGAGCGCGACCAGGAATTCCTCGCGCTGCTTGTCGTCGATCCGGTCGAACGTCTTGCCGTAAGTCTTGCGGCAATGCGCGTTGCTCGCTTCGATGCCGGCGCGGTAGAGCTGCGCCGGCGTGAGCGGCAGCTGGTAGCCCTGGCTCGGCACGCCCAGCTTCCACGGGCCCTGCATGTAAAGGCGGTCGCCCTTGCCCCAGGCGCCGGCGAGCGCGCGGTCGATATAGATGTTGATGCCGATGTCGGTGCCCTTCGGCGTGAGGTCGTCGGCCGGCACCATGTGGTCGACCAGCGCCTCGACGAACGCCGCCTCGTCGAGATTGAGGAACGCGTAGGCCGCCGCATCCGTGGCGGCCGGGGCCGCAGCGACACTTGGCGGTGCGTTCTGCTGCGCCTTGGCGCCCTGCGGGAGCGTGGTCGTTGCAGCCGCCGCGGTCCCGACCACGGCGCCCTTCAAGAAATCGCGCCGGCCAAAAGCCTGATCTGTCATGGACGCCTCCCCAGGCCCGGGCTGATGCCCGGATGACATGTTTGGACATGTTTTAAGGCGTCAAAATGCTCCCTTCAGGTTGTGGCGGCAAGGGTGGTTGCAGCGGCTCTCCTATGCGCCGTTGTGGACCGCTGAACGTGGGCCCGCTTGACCGGATGGATTCATCGCAACGCGGCACGTCGCGGTGGCAGGTCGCTGGCCAAGCGATGCGTCGCGCGCCCTACCGCAGCGTGAGCCCGGCCACGCCGAGCGCCAGGTTGACGCCGACCGATCCCTCGACCGACAGCGGCTGCAATGCGATCGACCGATTGGATCCGCCGACCAGCGCATTCGCGCCCACGCCGAGGCCGAGCGCGATGTCGCCGCTGGCGCCGACATAGGTTCCGGCCAGCGCCCGCCGCGTGTACCGTCCGGATCGCGCGATCACGCCCCATGCCAGCCGTCCGCCGGCGGAAATGCCGACGTCGAGCCCCAGCCGCGTGATGACGCCCGCGTAGTTCTCGATCGGCCCGGGGCCGCTCGGACGAAACTGGCAGCGCATCCTCTGGCGCGAGCCGACGATGAGGCCGACGGTCGGAGCAAGCTGGCAGCGCAGGACGCCGACCTGCGTGCGCACCGGCCCTTGCGCCGACGCCGGCAAAATCAGAGTCGTCACCAGCAAAGCCGAAACAGCGATCGATTTGGCGATCCACATGATGAACTCCCCCTCGTCTACGTGAACGTCAATGACTCTCGCGCGGTCCTCCACTGAGGCTGCCTGCGGTCATCAGCTGCGTGAAACGGAAATGCCCCCAGCGCCAAAATGCGCCTTTCAGGTTGGCCCGACAAGCGCGATCGGGCGCCGGAGGTTGCGGCTGAGACGGGCATCCATGACAGATGAGAGCCGGCGCCGACGTGCCGGCCAGACTCTACGGATCATTTCGTCAGGATCAGCTTGTTCTGCATCGTCAATCGCAATCGATAGGTTTCGTCGCCATGGCGGATGATGACTTCGCGCGTCCCGATGAAGACATCGCGGCTGTCGATGCGGTCGTCCACCACCGGAATGCTGCGCACCATCTTCGGAACATCCGCGCGTTCTGGATCGTCATTCGCCGGGTCATCGTCGCTGGCGGCAGGGCTCATCTGGTCGGTGGCCAAGTAAAGTTTTCGTATCTCGACGCCGATTGTCAGTTTAGAGGCGTTTCAACCTGTAAAGATTCCAGTTTAGAGCAGTTGTAAGCTACGAAGATTCACACTGAAGATCAGTAATGCTGCGATTTGACGAAAGCAACACCTCAAACACGGCCGCGCTTGCGCACCAGAGCTGCGTGTTCCGCAACCGCCGCGGCCGTGCGGCGATGGGCTAGCCATCGCAAATCCGCGCGTGGAGGATTATGTGTGTCCGGCCGTGACGGACGGAGAAAACCCGATGTTCATCGCCATGAATCGCTTCCGCGTGAAGAAGGGAAGCGAGCAGGATTTCGAGCACGTGTGGACGAGCCGTGACACGCATCTGCAGAAGGTGCCGGGCTTTGTCGAGTTCCGCCTGCTGAAGGGACCGGAGCACGAGGATCACACGCTCTACGCCTCGCACACGGTGTGGCAGAGCCGCGCGGCGTTCGAGGCCTGGACCAGGTCGGAAGAGTTTCGCGCCGCCCACAGCCGCGCCGGCGACAACAAGCCGCTCTATCTCGATCATCCGCAGTTCGAAGGCTTTGAGGTGCGCCAGACGGTGAAGCCTGCCGCATCGGCCGCCGCCTGACCGAGCGCCGCCCCGGCGGATCGCCGCCGCGGCGCAAGCCGCTGGAGAGCGAGACGCGTTGCCGCGCGCCATTGACCGATTCGGCCAAACGTAATGGGATGGGCCGTTGCCCGCCGGGCGCCGGCGTTTTGCCGGGGCGGCGCAACGTGAGGGGAATCGTATGCACAGAACCATCCTGGCGGTGGCCGTCATCTGCATGGCAAGCGGGGCGAGTGCGCTCGCCCAGGACTTTCCGTCCCGGCCCGTGAGCCTGATGATGCCCTACGCCGCCGGCGGCCCGGGCGACACCATCACCCGCGTCACCGCCAACGGCATGGGCAAGGTGCTCGGCCGCCAGTTCGTGGTGGAGAACACGGCCGGCGCCGGCGGCACGATCGGCACCGCCAAGGTGGCGGCCTCACCGCCCGACGGCTATTCGCTGCTGGTGATGCATTTCGGTCATGCCGCCAATACGGCGCTGTACCGCAACCTCCGCTACGACGCCGTGACCGATTTCGAGCCGGTCGGCCTGATCGCCGAGTCGCCGATGGCGGTGGTGGCGCGCAAGGATTATCCCGCCGACAATTTGCAGGGCTTGGTCGCGAAGCTGAAAGCCGGCCGGGACACGGCCACGGCCGGGCACGCCGGCATCGGCTCGGCGTCGCATCTGTGCAGCCTGCTGTTCTTCAACGCCATCGGCACGACCGTCACGACGATTCCCTACAAGGGAACCGGGCCGGCGATGAACGATCTGATCGGCGGCCAGTTCGATTTCATGTGCGACCAGACCCTCAACGTGGCTCAGCCGGCCAAGGCGGGCATGCTCAAGGCCTACGCGACGACGACGAAGGCGCGGCTTGCCGCCTGGCCGGACCTGCCCACGGCAGCCGAAGCGGGCCTGCCCGGGCTCGAGATCACGGTGTGGTTCGGCATGTGGGCGCCGCGCGGCACGCCGAAGCCGGTGATCGACAAGCTCGCCGCGACGCTGCGGGAGGCGCTCCAGGACCCCGAGGTCAAGAGCCGGCTGGCGGCATCCGGCGCCGAAACCGTGTCGCCCGACCGCGCCCGGCCGGAGGCCTTGCGCGCCCACCTCAAGGCGGAAATCGACAAGTGGGTGCCGCTCATCCAGAAGGCCGGCGTCTACGCGGAGTAGGGGGCAAATTCGCCGATTGACGACACCGCGCTGTCGCCAATTTGGCCACCGCGATTTGCAACTCCGCACGGTGGGCAACGGCGCATTCCAACCGCCGCATGCGTTGAGTGTGCCGCGCACGCCCCGCTGACATCAGCAACTATGGACCGAAATCCGCGCGGCTCTCAGGATCCGTTCGCCGTGGATCTCAAGACGATTTGAAAAATGCCTTGATGCGCTCTGCCAGCCAGGCGGCGCCTGTCGTGGACGGCGGGTCGGCGAGACGCTCGACCACGACGAGGCGGTCGACGTCGCCGTTGAGGAAGGCATTGAGGAACTTGGGATAGTCGCTGATCGACACGCAGCCATTCGACTCGCCGTTGGCCCCGAGCATGTAAGGATGCGCCAGGATGCCTTCGCGGCCGTACATCTTGTCGGGATCGATGGGCGTGAGACGAATGGCGCGAACCCCATGGAAGGGCCGCTCGCGCAAGGAAAGCTCGTACACGTTCGGTGGCGTGACGCCTCGGTTCTTCATGGCGACGGTGCGTGGATCGTCCATGAGGCTGCCGAGCCCGGAATGCGCTTCCAGCTTCTCGCCATTGGGCAGGTACACCACGCGCGCCGTGATGTCATAAACCGCCGTGCGGTTGCCCGCCGCCTCTGGCAACATCGAATCGCTTCGCGCATCCGCCGTACGGATCGGTTTGCTTGGCGGGATGGGGACTGATGCCCGTATGGCCGCCGTGGCGCTGGCCGCGGGCGCGAGCGCGGCCACCTGGGCATTCTGACGCTTTGGCGTTTCCGGCGCCAGCAGGCCGTCAAGACCGGGCTCCAGCGTCGCCAACGCCAATGCGGTAGGGGGGTGCATCGGTTGGGGAGCGGTCTGCCTCATGCCGTCAAACCGCTCCTCGAACGAGGACAGCCGCTCGCCGAAGGACGAATTGAAGCGCGTCGTGAAGGAGGCGCCATCCTCTGCCGCCATGGCCGCCGTCTCTTGCTGCTCGTCGTCTGCGGCGGGCTCGTCGGTCGTGAAATCCGTTTCCAGGCTCGCCAGGCGCAGCGGAGCGCGGTATTGGCCAATGTCTGAATAAATCATTCCGGTCAGACGTGCGCCCCGCGGGCCGGGGTCGTACGAACGGGCGGGTGTCCCCAGGGATATGAACGCAAGGGAGATGGCCAGGGCCGCGGCCCCGGCAACCGTCGAACGCAAAGCCAAGCTGAACAGGTTCCCCGTCAAGCGTCCTAGCTCACACGCATGGCCGGAAGCAGAAGTTGGTCCCCGGCAATCTGCGTGTCCCCGTGAGTGCCCCGGCAGGAAAAACAGCAAATGCGGCGAGAAATCGTATGGGCAGGAGGCGGCCGCCCGCAACGTCCTTCACGGAGCGCCTCTCGCATCTGACAAGGCCGCGCGCCCACCGTTCGCGCGTGCCGTTTTATTGTGGTTTTGCAGTTGGTTGCGGGGGGCCGAGGTGAGGACGCAGTGAGGCGAGGAGGCCGGTGTGGCCACAAAAGCACAGTGGAGAGAAATTTGCTGCTGATCCCCGGCCACCATTGCACTGCCTTAACATTAACGCACGTTCATCGTGTCCACTTAAGGTCCGTTCACTCGGGTCGAATAGACCCCAGCGAACGAAAAGGCCCAGTAAAGGGGACGTGCCCATGCGTGAAACGTTCGCCAATATCGCCGTCAGCGTCGCGACCAACACAGCGCTGTTCACCGGCCTCGATCTCGGTCAGTGGATCTCCGACAAGTTCTCGCTGTGGTCGCTCCCGTCGAATTTAATTGCGGCCGTGATCGCGACGGTGTTTGGTTTGGCGTTGACCGCGGCGATGCGGTTCTTGCGGCGTGAAGAGTCCGACTTGGCTTAGTAACAGCGGTGCTGCCAGTCACGGCAGAAGCAGCGAAAGACATGACGATGCGTGGATCGACAGTTTTTCTCGTGGGATTCGCCGGAGTGCTCCTCGGTGGCTGCATGCAGTCCACTCTCGAACCGTCCTCTGCCGCCAATATGACGGCGCGGGACAGGATGTTGCTGGCCCATACTCCCTACGCGCAGGCGACGATTCCGGACACCTATCGCCGGCATGTCGTCGACTATCAGCGCACCGAGGCGCCGGGCACGATCGTCGTCGATACTGATGCGCGCTTTCTTTACTTGGTCATGCCGGGCCGCAAGGCGGTCCGCTACGGCGTCGCGGTCGGCGAGGAAGCAATGGCGTGGTCGGGCGTGGCCCGCGTCGGCAAGATGTCGGAGTGGCCGGACTGGATTCCGACCGCGGACATCCAGGCCCGGCTTGGCCCGTACCCGTCGCGCGTCGCCGGCGGTCCGGCCAATCCCTTGGGGGCACGGGCGATCTACCTCTACCAGGGGGGCAAGGACACGCTGTATCGCATCCACGGTACCAACCAGCCGGAATACATCGGTCATGCGATATCGTCCGGCTGCATCCGCATGACCAACGAGGACGTGATCGATCTCTACAAGCGGGTGAGAATGGGAGCGACGGTCGTCGTTCTGGCCCCGCGGGGTCGCTTCGCCGGTCTCAGGTCCTGAGGAGCGCAGAGGCGCGAATTCAGCAG
>DATFWC010000316.1:0-2695 GCA_035259885.1 Xanthobacteraceae bacterium | reverse complement strand
GGCGTCGGCCCGTTCACCCATACGGATCCGCACGACCGCCCGCCGGAGATCTTTGCCACGACGAACACGCTGCACTTTTCGACCGACCGACCGCCGTATCTGCTGCTGCCGGTGATTCCGGAGAAGTGATGGGGTACGCCGTAGGGTGGGCAAAGGCGCGCGACGCTGCGCTCTCCATGCGTGCTGCATCTCGGGCGCGCCGTGCCCACCAATTGTTTGCGAGGTCGCCCGGTGGGCACGGCGCGTTACAACCGCATCGTTCGTTGATGGTTCGGCGCAACGCGCCTTTGCCCACCCCACGGAGAACGGGCGCAACCCCGTAGTCAATCGCTCGCCGCGGGCCTAAACTTTCCCGATCAAGAACACACGCTTTGGGGAGGTAAGCCATGCCAGTCGACCAGGCCACGAGTCGCCGCGAATTCCTGAAATTCATGTCGGCCAGCCCGCTGTTCCTGTCGGGAAGCGTTGCCGCATTGGCCGGAGAAGCGCCATCAAAACTGCCCGACCCGATGGTCTGGGCGCCGCAGAACCTCGAGGAGCTGATCAAGTCGCCCAAGGAGGCGATCAACGTCTTCGATCTGGAGCCGGTGTGCCGCAAGAACGTGCCGCCGGCGCACTTCGGCTATATGGCGTCCGGCATCGACGACGAGGTGACGCTGCGCGCCAACCGCGCGGGATTCCTGAAATTCCAGCTGCGCCCGCGCCGCCTCGTCGACGTCAGCAAGGTGGACATGCGCACCGACATTCTCGGCGTCACCTACGACACGCCGATCGTGGTGGCGCCGGTGGGCGGCCAGCGCTCGTTCCACGAGGACGGCGAACTGGCGACGGCGCGCGGCGCCAAGGCCGGCAACCACCTGCAGATCCTGTCGACCGCTACCAGCACCGGCGTCGAAGACGTGACGGCGGCACGCGGCGCGCCGATCTGGTACCAGCTCTATGCCACCAACAAGTGGGAGGTGGCGCAGGCCATGGTCAAGCGGGCGGAAAACGCCGGCTGCCTCGCGGTCGCCGTGACGGTCGACCGCAGCGGCGGGCGCAACCAGGAAACCCTGTTCCGCCTGCGCGCGAGCGACACGCGCGACTGCAACAGCTGCCACGACCGCAGCAGCCTGCAGTCGAGCATGCGCACGCGGGCGATGTACCAGGGGCTCGATCTGTCGGGCCTGCGCAACACCCAGTCCTCGGCCATGACCTGGGACTTCTTCAAGCGCCTGCGCGACATCACCAAGATGAAGATCGTCATCAAGGGCGTCCTGGCCTGGGAGGATGCCGTGCTCGCCGCCGACAACGGCATCGACGCGATCATCGTCTCCAATCACGGCGCACGCAGCGAGGATTCCGGCCGCTCCACCATCGACGCTCTGCCAGAGATCATCGAGGCCGTGAACGGACGCATGCCGATCCTGGTCGATTCCGGTTTCCGCCGCGGCTCCGACATCGTCAAGGCGCTGTGCATGGGGGCGACCGCCGTGTGCGTCGGCCGGCCCTACATCTGGGGCCTCGGCGCGTTCGGCCAGCCGGGCGTCGAGCGCGCGCTCGAGCTGCTGCGCATCGAGACGCACGCCATGATGCAGCAGGTCGGCGCGCCGAGCATCAAGCACCTGGTGCCGGCCATGGTGCGGCGGGCGTGAGCTGTGCTCTCCTCATGCCCCTTCTCCCTTTGTCATCCCGGCCGAGCGCCGTAAGGCGCGAGAGCCGGGAACCATGTACCCCTGCTGTGCCATTCTTCTGATGCCGGGGTACTTGGATCCCGGATCGGCTCGCTCCGGCGCTGCGCGCCGCGAGCCGTCCGGGATGACCGCCGAGTGATACAGGGAGGTGTCGCATGACCGAAAAACTCAAAATCACCGACACCGACGTGCTGCTGGCCGTCGACCCGCAGAACGACTTCTGTCCGGGCGGCAAGCTGGCGGTGCCGCGCGGCGACGAGGTGGTGCCGCTCCTCAACCGTCTGGCGGAAAAATTCGCGCATGTCGTGCTGACGCAGGACTGGCATCCGGCCGGGCACATGTCGTTCGCCTCGAGCCATCCGGGCAAAAAGCCGTTCGAGACCATCACGGTCGCGTATGGGCCGCAGGTGCTGTGGCCCGACCACTGCATCCAGGGCACGCCGGGTGCCGAGTTCCACGAGGATCTCGACATTCCAGGCGCCGAGCTGATCGTGCGCAAGGGCTTTCGCCGCGCCATCGATTCCTATTCGGCCTTCTTCGAGAACGACCATCGCACGCCCACCGGGCTTGCCGGATACCTGCGCGAGCGCGGCTTGCGCCGCGTGTTCCTGGCCGGCCTGGCACTCGATTTCTGCGTGGGCTGGTCGGCCGAGGACGCCCATCGCCACGGTTTCGAGGTGGTCGTGATCGAGGATGCCAGCCGCGCCATCGATGTCGACGGCTCGCTCGCCGCCACGCGCGCAAGCCTTGTCCGCGTGGCAACAGCCGTGGTCGGTGTGAATGATGTCGCATGACGGCCCGCGCGCCGCGCGCGGGCTGCATCACTCGAAGCTCACCCAAGCTGCTTCTGCGCCGCACGTGGAGATGCGCATGTCGAAGACGCCAAAGTACTTCATGTATTTTCCCGGGAACTACCGCTGGTCGGCGGCGTTCGTGAACATTCTCGGGCGGGGCAGCTTCGGCGGCGCCGACATCAGCGAGGTGCACAAGATCGGCCGGCTGCTCGAAGGCAAGGGCGCCGA
>DATFWC010000315.1:0-2587 GCA_035259885.1 Xanthobacteraceae bacterium | reverse complement strand
GTCGGAATTGACCAGGTACTCGGTGGTGGCGCCGAAGCGGCCGGACGCCACCTGCTTGATCGCCGAGCGCATGGAGTCGCCGTTGGGCAGCGGCTTGTAGCGGTCGGATTCCTCGCCGCCCTCGCCGGTGTTCGACTTGCCGCCGATGCGGTTCATGGCGATGGCCAGCGTGGTGTGCGCCTCGCGCGAGATCGAGCCGAACGACATGGCGCCGGTCGAGAAGCGCTTGACGATTTCCTTTGCCGGCTCGACTTCGTCGAGCGGCACGGGTTGGCGGCCATCATCCGCAGCGGTCCGGAGCTGGAACAGGCCGCGGATGGTGAGATATTTTTGCGCCTGGTCGTTCACGATGCGGGCATAGGCGCGGTACTTGTCGAGCGAATTGCCGCGCACCGCGTGCTGCAGCGTGGCCACCGTCTCGGGCGACCACGCATGCGCCTCGCCGCGAACGCGAAACAGATATTCGCCACCCACTTCCAGCGCGTGGTTCAGCACGGGCGCGTCGCCGAACGCCGCGCGGTGGCGCCGCACCGTCTCCTCGGCGATCTCGGCCAGCCCGGAGCCTTCGATGGTGGTGGCGGTGCCGAAGAAATATTTTTCGACGAAGTCCTTCTTCAGTCCCACGGCGTCGAAGATCTGCGCGCCGCAATAGGACTGGTAGGTGGAGATGCCCATCTTGGACATCACCTTGAGGATGCCCTTGTCGATCGACTTGATGTAGCGCTTGACGACCTCCTTGTCGTCGAGCTTCTCCGGGAACTCGTCCTTCATGGCGATCAGGGTCTCGAACGCCAGATAGGGATTGATCGCCTCGGCGCCGTAGCCGGCGAGGCAGCAGAAGTGATGCACCTCGCGCGCCTCGCCGGTCTCCACGACCAGGCCGACCGAGGTGCGCAGGCCCTTGCGGATCAGGTGGTGGTGCACCGCCGCGATGGCGAGCAGGGCAGGGAGCGCGATACGGTCGGGCCCGGCCTGGCGGTCCGACAGGATGATGATGTTGTAGCCGCCGTGCACCGCGGCCTCGGCGCGCTCGCACAGCCGCTCGACCGCGTCCTTCATGCCGGCGGCGCCTTTTTCCGCCGGGTAGGTGAAGTCGAGCGTCTTGGTGTCGAACTGCTCTTCCATGTGGCCGATCGAGCGGATCTTCTCCAGATCCTCGTTGGTGAGGATCGGCTGGCGCACTTCCAGGCGCTTGCGCCGCGCCAGGCCTTCGAGATCGAACAGGTTCGGCCGCGGACCGATGAATGAGACGAGCGACATCACCAGTTCCTCGCGGATCGAGTCGATCGGCGGGTTGGTGACCTGGGCGAAGTTCTGCTTGAAGTAGGTGTAGAGCAGCTTTGGCTTGTCGGACAAAGCCGAGATCGGGGTGTCGTTGCCCATGGAGCCGACCGCCTCCTGGCCGGTGGTGGCCATGGGCTCCATGAGGATGCGCAGATCCTCCTGGCTGTAACCGAACGCCTGCTGGCGATCGAGCAGCGAGATGTTGGTGCGGATCTCGCGCGGGTGCACGGGCTTCAGATCCTCGAGCACCATCTGCGTGCGCTTGAGCCACTTCTTGTACGGATGCTGGCGCGCCAGCGTGGTCTTGATCTCCTCGTCGGAGATGATGCGCCCCTGCTCGAGATCGACCAGCAGCATTTTCCCGGGCTGCAGGCGCCACTTGCGGACGATCTTCTCTTCCGGAATCGGCAGCACGCCGGCTTCCGATGCCATGATGACGCGGTCGTCGTCGGTGACCAGCCAGCGCGCTGGCCGCAAGCCGTTGCGGTCGAGCGTGGCGCCGATCTGGCGGCCGTCCGTGAACGCCATGGCGGCCGGACCGTCCCACGGCTCCATCAGCGCCGCGTGGTATTCGTAGAACGCGCGCCGCTCCTCATCCATCAGCGGATTGCCGGCCCACGCTTCGGGGATCAGCATCATGGCGGCGTGCGCCAGCGAGTAGCCGCCCTGCACCAAAAACTCGAGCGCGTTGTCGAAACACGCGGTGTCCGACTGGCCCTCGTAGGAGATCGGCCACAGCTTGGAGATGTCGTTGCCGAACAGCTCGGAATCGACCGAGGCCTGGCGCGCCGCCATCCAGTTCACGTTGCCGCGCAGCGTGTTGATCTCGCCATTGTGGCACACCATGCGGTACGGGTGCGCCAGCGGCCAGCTCGGGAACGTGTTGGTGGAGAAGCGCTGGTGCACCAGCGCCAGTGCCGAATCGAAATCCGGATCGTGCAGGTCGGCGTAGTATTTGCCGAGCTGGTCGGCCAGGAACATGCCTTTGTACACGACCGTGCGGCACGACAGCGACACGACGTAGTAGCCGGACAGGCGCCGCTCGCGCGTGTTGTAGACGATGTTGGAAATGACCTTGCGCAGGATGTAGAGCCGGCGCTCGAACTCGCTCTCCGAGGCGATTTCCTTGGGCCGGCCGATGAACACCTGCATGTGCACTGGTTCGGTCGGCAGCACCATCTGGCCGAGCGAGGCATTGTCGGTCGGCACGTTGCGCCAGCCGAGCAGGATCAAACCCTCCTGCGCGACCGTGTCGCGGTAGATGTCGAGGATCACCTGCCGCCACTCGGGATCGCGCGGCATG